>JAGGTX010000089.1 GCA_021163525.1 Caldifarciminota bacterium | reverse complement strand
CATATACATCCATTCCAAGATGAACAGCAATCTGGATAACAACATGGGCTGATGCGCCAAATCCATACAAACCCAGATTATCACCTGGTTTTGCTTCACTGAGTTTCAATGCCCTGTATCCAATCACCCCTCCACACAGGAGTGGAGCAGCATGCATGTCATCAAAACCATCAGGAATTGGATAAACTGATTTGTAATGTGCCTTCATATACTCCGCATAACCTCCATCCACATGATAACCAGTGAACTTTGCCTTCTCACATAAGTTTGTCTGGCCCCTCTTGCAATAGAGACATTCACCACAGGAGGAATAAAACCATGGGACACCAACACGCATCCCTTTATGAATCCCCTTAACTTCTTTGCCCACCTTCTCCACAATTCCAACAACCTGGTGTCCTGGTATCAGGGGGAGTTTCACAGCAGGGATGTCACCCTCAACGATGTGGAGGTCAGTATGGCACACACCACAAACCTTCACCCTTAAAAGCACCTCTTCATTATCTATTTCTGGGATGGGTATATCCATCAATTTCAGAGGAGCATACTCAATCCTCTCCTGAACATTCAAAACCATTGCCTTCATTTCACCTCCCTTTTCTTCAGGATAGCACTGGATATATTTTTTTCAAGCCCTCTTCAGGTAGTTCACAACATCCATGTAGTAATTCCTGGTGCAGGTCAGAATCTTTCCATGCCCTCTTTTGAACTTATGTCGCTCCCACCAAGATGAACATGCAGCTCAGGGCCCATGACAAAATTACAATATGGGTTGACACCCATTACAAAGATGATTAAAAATTATATATGGAACATTTATGGAAAGCAGATCTCCATCTTCATACCTCATGCTCAAGGGACGCATTCAACCCCCCTGAGAAAATCATCACATATGCAGAGAAAATGGGGCTTGATGTTATTGCCATCACAGACCACAACACAATGGAATGTGTGGATAAAATGGTGGAATATGGCAGGGATAATGGAATTGTTGTAATTCCAGGGATTGAGGTAAAGACCAAACAGGGTGAACTCATAGCATACTACCCTGAAAAACCCATTGAAAAGGGGTTATCACTTGAAGAGACAATTTTTGCCATCAGGGAGGCGAAGGGTTTGATAGCCGTCCCCCATCCCCTTGACCGCCTGAGAAGGAGTGCTGTGAAGATGGAAAATCTTATGAGGATAATCCATCTTATTGACATAATAGAGGTCTGGAACGCAAGAACCACATTTGTTTCTGATAATGCCCTTGCATTAAAGATTGCCATGGAACAAAAAAAGGGTATGAGTGCTGGTAGCGATGCACACTTCCCCTATGAGATTGGAAGAAGTTATGTTCTCATAAGGCCTTTTCATAACAAAAATGGCTTTCTTAATTCATTGAGAAACGGAAGGGTTGTTCCTGGTCAGAGTCCGCTCTGGGTGCACATCCCTTCCGCTGTGGCAAAAAGGGTTGAATTCCTGAAGAAAGGAGGACTTTATGGAAGATGAATTCAAAAGGATTGAGGTGGTTGAACTCCTCTCCTATATAGGGCATGAACTAAGAGGGATTCTTCAACTCATGAACCTTGGAGGAGGTGCCTTTTCCACACTATTCAGAGAGGAAATAAAACCCGCATACGAGAGGATAGAGAAACTATTAAAAAAAATAGAAGGGGTATCTTCATTAAAAAAGCCCAGAACTGAAACTCTGAAACTAAAGAATCTATTAAAAGAGTACTTTCCTGCTATTAACGGGGACCCTGGAAATGTTGAGGGAGATAAAACCATGCTCAACTATTCCTTCTACACCCTCTCTCATTTCCTTGGCAAAAAGTCCCGTGTAAAGATTGAGCAGGAACAATCAGGTATTTCACTTATTATATATCCTGAAAGGGAACTCAACTTCACAAGGGCTGAGATAATGGAATCATTTTATCCTTCACCTCTTTTTTCTCTGAGGTGTGCATTGAGAATCTTTGAGAGACATGGATGGACATGGAGAATCAGGGATGGAAACATTATAATTAATATCTTTATCTGATTATCTTGATAGCAATTCTGCCTTGTTTCTTAAATCCTCTGCTTTATCAAGTAAACCCATCTTTTCTGCGCAGTCTGCAGCCTCAATATAAATCTTCACCTGTTCCTGTATGTTCACTCCTGTGAATTCAACAGCCATAAGGTAATAATCTATTGCCCTTTCATCCTCCCTATCGCAGAAATATCGTGCAACTATTAGACAGGCCTCCCTTTTTGCTTCCATGGATAAATCCTGGTCCATATTTTCAAACTCAGCAATAAGGTCCTCCTCCAGTCCCTCCATTGAAAGTGAGTTGAGTTTCAAAAGGTATGCCCTCCCATAGTAAGGGGAATCCTTGAATTTCGTAAGAATTTCATCAAGCACAACCTTTGCCTCACCATAAAACCCTGTATTGAAGTATGCCTTTCCAATCATGTAAAGTGCGTATGGTTTTAACTCCCTTCCATTAATCTTTCTGAAATACTCAATGGCCTTACCAGTGGCGTCCTTCCCCATGTAGTATTCTCCCAGTGCCCTGTAAAGGGCATCACAATCCTGACATTTCTTCTCTATAAAATCAGATACGAAGCCTATTCCCTCTTCGTCCTTCCCTATTTTCTGATATGCATCAAAGATTTTCAATACAACCCTTATACCCATATCCCTGTCAATGGGTTTTTCAAGGAGTTTCTTTAAGACATCTATCCCCTTCCTGTATCTCCCCATATTGATGTAAAGTTCACCCATGGATTCCATCACCTCAGGCATCCTTGAGTTGTCTGGATACCTATTCACAAACTCCCTGTAAAATTCCATGGTGGACCTGTATTTGCCCTGTTTGTAATTCATCAATTCTCTGAAATAAATTAACTCATCCTTCAATTTATCAGGTGGATTGAATTTTAATGCAAGGTCATAATACTGGCCTGCCCTTTTGAAATCGCCTTCCCTGTTGAATAAATCTCCAAGATACCTTCCTGCATATGGTGTCCATGGAGAATCAGGGAAATCAAGTATTGTCTTAAGAAGGTACTTCTTTGCTGAATCCTCTTTATTGATAACAAAGTAAACCTTTCCAATGAGAAACATGGCATCATCATCAAAACTGGATTTCACACTATCCCTTACTATTTCTTTGAATATATCAAGGCTCTTTAAGTCACCAAGTTTGAGGTATGCCCTTGCCAGTCTGTACCTGGCAGGATGAACAAGTTTTTTTATTGGTTCTCTGAAGAACTCATTAAATGCCATAACAGATTTCCTGTATTTTCTTAAACGATACTCTGTCCATCCAAGTCCATAAAGGAAATGAACCCTGTAAATACTGGTTGTTCCAGCAGAAAAGAATTTTTCAGCTTCACTGTATTTCTTAAGCGAATAAAAGGCTGTGGCTACGGCAAAACACTTAACAGGACTATCATATTTTATCCTCTCCTCCAGTTCAATTATCTCCTTCCAATTATTTGCTCCCAGCAGAGAAGCAAACAGATAGTCCATAACAATCCTCTTCCTGCAAACCCCCATCACTTCCTTAAATATTGAGGAAGATTTTCTGTAATTTCCTTTCAGGAAAAGCCTGTATCCCTCAGCAATTTTTTTATACACGGGTGGCAGGATGAGGGTTGAGAGGATACTGTCAATCATCACAGTGTCCTCTGTATAAAAAATCAGATTGAATTTCAATGTATCTGGTAAAGAAGCCATCAGTGCGGTTGGAAGCCTCTTCCCTGAACAGATTGAAAGCATCCCCTTCACATAATCGGGTGCTTCCGTTAGTGAAAGAAATTTTTCAGCCTCTTTATAATTTCCAGAATTTAGAAGATATATTCCAAGAAGAAAATCCGCTTCCTTCTTATAACCAAAAAACTTTAATGAATTTAAAATCTCCATAAGTCCACATGTATCACCGCTCTCAATCTTTATAACTGCCTCATTCATGAGTAGAAATTCCCTGTCTGTTCTCTCAGGTTGAATATCAAGGAGTGTGAAGTAAAAAAGAAAAATCAATATGCCCCCCTGCCAGATAATACAGCAGGTATGGTCTTCAAGAGTATCTTTATGTCCAGAAGAAGGCTCCAGTTGTCAATATATTCAAGGTCCATCTTTATCCATTCACTGAATTTTATCTCACTCCTTCCCCTTATCTGCCACAGGCAGGTCAGTCCAGGTTTCATAGATAGCCTTCTCCTCTCCCAAAGCTCGTATTTCTCAACCTCTTCAGGAAGAGGGGGCCTTGGACCAACAAGTGACATATCTCCTTTAAGCACATTCCACAACTGTGGAAGTTCATCCAGACTTAACCTTCTGAGGACCCTTCCCACAGGGGTTATCCTTGGGTCATTCTTCATCTTGAAAACAACCCTGTCCATCTCATTAAAATTCAGTAACTGTTTCTTCATTCTATCAGCCCCGTGATACATGGTTCTGAACTTGTAAAACATGAATTTCTTACCATTCAATCCCACCCTTATCTGTTTGAATATTACAGGTCCTTTTGATGTAAGTTTTATCAGTATTGATATAACAACAAATAGAGGGAAGGCCATAACAAGAAAAATAAAGGCAAGAATCTTATCAAGTGTGTATTTCACGAACAGTTCAAGGTGCCTCTGGGAACTCCTGTGGAAGGATAAAATGTTTATATCACCAATCCTCTCAAGGGTGGCAAAAAAAACAGGCTGTTTAACAAACCTCTCCAGGGGTATGGATAATGTTATTCCAAGGTCTGTACAGACCTTCATCCATTCACTGTAGTCTTTACCAAGAACCACCACCCAGTCCACATGGCTGTTCTTCAGGAACTCTTTAATCCCTGCAATGGATTGGGTTTTGTCCTTCCATTCAATCCTCTCTATGCCTGTGAAGATGGTTTTGCTGAACCTTTCGAAAAATTCCTCGGACTGTTTGGAACTGCCAACTATCAAAACCCTTATTGGTGGCACCTTTCTGGAAAACACCTCCCTTATTCCATATAGTAAAGGCACAGCAATTATGTAAAATATGAAGAGCATGAATCTTGACTGGAAGAAGAGTTTCAGCTGGTATAGCATGAATATGGAGATTAGAAATCCAAGTGTGAATGAGACAATTGTTTTCATATGGAATTCATTCCTTTCCAGAGGGAACTCTTCCAGTTTAAGGTTGTTCATGTAGAATGTTATAAAAAATATCGGGAGGATTGCTGGAATACTCCTTAAAAACCTTGATATATAAACATCAAGCCCTGATATACCAGTGTCAAGGAGCCCCCTTATAACATGGGCGAGGAAGTAAGTGAATATTACAATCAGAAGGTCTGAGATTGTGAGTGCCCATTTGCCAACACCTGCCCTCTGCCTTAACATAACTACTCCCTTATTGACTCAGCATTCCTTCCCAGTATGAGCATCATGATCCTAAATAGTAAGGCCTCTCCAAGAAGGAATTCTGTAAGTATGTTTTTGTGAGTCCACTTAAGAAAATACTTGTACATGCTATAATTGTGTATCATCCTGTTTTTTGTGGGTCTTTTTCTGGTTGAACCACCAAGTCTGTGATAAAATACTGCATCAGCAACATAACACACTTTGAACCCTTTCAGCCACACCCTCCTGCAGTAATCCGTATCCTCAAGAAAGAGGAAAAACCTCTCATCAAACCCACCAAGTTCATCAAAAAGCCATCTTGGCGTAATGAAAACCGCTCCCCTCAACCAATCAACAACCTGATTTTTTGAATAGTCAAGGTCATAAAGCATGTACTTCCTTGAAAATGGATTATGTGGAACCAATTTCCGGAAGAGTGATTCCCTGCCAAACATAACATTCAAATATGTTGGGAACATCCTGCATGACAACTGGAGGGAGCCATCAAAATTAAGGAGTCTTCCTCCTGCAACCCCGCATTGGGGATTCTTCTCCATAAACTCAACAAGTTTATCCAGTGCACCTGGGGTTACAACCACATCAGGATTCAGAAACAGGAGATACTTTCCCCTTGCCCTTTTACCAATAATATTGCATCCATGTGAGAAACCAGAGTTTTCCCTTAAAAGTATCTTCTTTATTCCATTCACCTTTTTCAGAAACTCAACAGAACCATCCTCTGATGCATTGTCAAGAACAATAATTTCGTAGGGGACTGAAGGTGGATTTTTTTCTATGGAATTCAACAAATTTTTAACATAGCAAAGTGAATTATAATTTACAATGCCAATAGTGAGTTTTACTTCCATCTCATAAATCTTTTTATACCAAGGAGGATTACAACCTGGAATGCCTCTCTAATTATCTGTTTTGACATCTTTGACCTTCCAGCCCTCCTGTCAACAAAAACAATGGGAATCTCCTTAACCCTGAACCCATTCCAGTATGAGTAATAATGGATCTCTATCTGGAAACCATATCCATCTGCCTTGATTTTTCCAAGGTCCAGTTTCTTAAGGATACTGCTTCTTATTCCCTTAAAACCCGAAGTCAGGTCCCTAACAGGAACACCTGTAACAAATCGTGCAAAAAGGTTTGCTGAGTAAGAGAGCAGCTTCCTTGAGGGTGGCCAGTTCTCAACCCTTATTCCCTTTATGTATCTTGAACCTATAACAAGGTCAAAATCATTGAGCGCATGGTAGAGCCTTGGAAGGTCATTAGGATTGTGGGAAAAATCTGCATCCATCTCAAAAACAAAATCATAACCATTTTCTATTGCCCACTTAAATCCTTCAATGTATGCAGTGCCAAGACCCAGTTTACCACTCCGTTCAATCAGATGGATCCTGCTGTCCTTTTCCTGGAGCCGCCTCACAATATCCCCGGTTCCATCAGGAGAGTTGTCATCCACCACAAGGACATCTACAGGGATGTTCTGCTTCAAAACATCCTTTATTATGGATTCAATGTTTTCCCTCTCATTGTAGGTCGGGATTATAACAAGCCCTCTATTCATCTTTTCATCCTTATTAAAAGGTTTAATATAAGGGTCAGCACTATGGAGAGGATTATAGAGGTGGCAAGAGGGAAGAAAAAGACGAAATTTTTTCTCCTTATAACGATGTCTCCTGGCATGTGGAATGAAAACCTTGCATAGAGAAGAAAGATACCCCCTACCACAAGGAGAATAATTCCTGTGAGTATCAATATCCTTGCCACATTCTCCATCATATCTCTCCTTTTCTCATCATTCTGGATAGATGAAGTATTGCACCTGAATGTTCCCTGTCCCTTTTGTAAAAGGGTATGTTTCCCCTTATCTTCCTGTGTATCTTTCTCAAAGCAGGGGATATTTTGCCATTTCTTAAATCAACCGCCTGAGCACCTGCAAGAAGTTCAATGGCAAGAACATAGTATGTATTATCAATGATTTCCATAAGTTTTAATCCTGCATTCAATCCCATGGAAACATGGTCTTCCTGATTGGCAGATGTAGGGATTGAGTCAACCGATGCGGGATGGGAGAGAATCTTGTTCTGTGATACAAGGGCTGCTGCGGTCACCTGTGGAAGCATAAACCCGGAATTTACACCTGGCCATTCAACGAGAAATGGAGGAAGAGCGGTGAATGAGGGATCCATTAACTGGGCAGTCCTTCTCTCAGATATGCTTGACAGTTCTGTAATGGCTATTCCAAGAAAATCAAGTGCAAAGGCAATTGGCTCACCATGAAAGTTTCCACCAGAGTAAACCCTGCCATCTATAAGGAGAGGATTGTCAGTAACACTATTAAGCTCTGTCTCAAAAACCTTCTCAACATACCCAATCACATCAAAGATTGCACCATGAACCTGTGGCACACACCTGAATGAATATGGGTCCTGAACCCTCTCCGTTCTCTTTCGTGAAGAACCCTTTAACAGCCTTCTTATTTCGGATGCAACCTTTGATTGGCCTTTATGTCCCCTTAACCTGTTTAATTTGCTGTTGAATGGCTCAAGCCTTCCCTTAATTCCCTCAATGGAAAGGGCAGCAGATATATTTGCAAGCCTCAAAAGATTCTTTGCATGCCACAATCCAATACAACCCATGGATGTCATAAAGTGTGTTCCGTTCAAAAGTGCAAGCCCCTCCTTGGGGGACAACTTAATCGGTTTAAGCCCCGCCTTTTTAAGGGCAGTTTTACCAGGGTAAACTTTTCCACTGTAGGTTGCTTTACCCTTCCCTATCATAACCAGTGCCATGTGTGCTGATGGTGCAAGGTCACCACTTGCTCCAACTGAGCCCTTTTCAGGAATTAATGGAATTACCCTTCTGTTTATCATATCCACAAGGAGTTTCAATGTATCTGGCTTCACGCCGCTGTATCCCCTTGCAAGGGAGGTAACCCTGGCAAACATGGCGCCCAGCACCACATCCTCATCCATATACTTTCCAACACCGGAGGCATGGCTCAGAACAATGTTCTTCTGTAAATTTAAGAGTTCCTTTTCACTTATCCTTGTTCCGGCAAGTTTACCAAAACCTGTATTTATACCATATCCAACATTTCCAGACTTTATAAAACCTATAAGTTCTTTATATGACCTGGATACCTCTTTCATAATAGTTCTGTTCAGGGTAATCTCTTCTCCCTCAAAAACAACCTTAAAAAAGTCGTTGATTTTAACAGGATATTTAAGCTCCATGTTGATTAGTATAAACAGAGATTGTGCCAAGTCAAGGTCCCTCTTGACAAATTTTGAAAATCTATTTATATAATATTAGTATTAACTAACCCTGTTATTTCCTCATTATTTTGCCCTCCTTTCATAGGCCCGGCATAGCCGGGCCTAATATTTACACAACTATCCAACCTGTTGAAGTCTATAAAGATAACTGTAGATGCCTTCCTTCTTTATGAGTTCCTCGTGTGTTCCTTCCTCTATAAGTTTACCATTGTGTATTACGATAATCCTGTCCACCCTTTTCAGTGTAGTAAGCCTGTGGGCAATGATTATTGAGGTTCTCCCTTCAATCACCCTGTACAGTGCCTCCTGAACAAGATGCTCTGTCTGTGGGTCAATGCTTGCAGTTGCCTCATCAAGCACAAGGATTGGTGTATCAAAGGCAATTGCCCTTGCAAAGGTAATGAGTTGTTTCTCACCACCAGAAAGGCCTTCCCCACCAATTCCAATAACAGTATCAAGCCCTATCCCTTTTCTTAGCATAATTTTGTCCAGGTTTGATACCATGACTGCCCTTTGAAGTCTATCCTCTGGTATTTCACCGAATAGGGTTATGTTCTCCCTTATTGTTCCATTGAAAAGGAAGGGTTCCTGATAAACCGTCGCAATATTTTTTCTCAGATGCAATGTGTCAATCTCCTCAATATCAACACAATCAATGAGTATCCTCCCCTTCTGTGGGGAATAGAACTTTGTGAGAAGTTTCATAAGGGTTGTTTTTCCTGCACCTGTGTAACCAACAACACCTACCTTCTCACCGGGTTCCACAGAGAAGGAAATATCCTTCAATACCCATTCTTCTTTATTGTATGAAAACCAGACCTTTTCAAACTCAATACCACCCTTGATTGAAGGTTTCTTCTTACCAGTTCTCTTCTCTTCTTCTTCACCAAGAAGGATGTAAACCCTCTCGGATGCGGCCATTGAAGACTCAATCACATTGTACTTTTCTGCAATGTCTGCAATGGGCTGGAATAACTTTTCAAGGTATGAAATGAATGCAACAAGTGAACCAAAGGTGATTACACCCGAGAGTATCCCCTTTCCGCCAAAGTATATGAGTAGTGCAAGCCCTGAAAACCTTATAAATCCTATCAGGGGTCTGAATGTGGCAAAGATAATCAGCATCCTTATTGTGGTTTTGAAGTAGTCTGTGTTTATGCCATTAAAACGCTTCACCATTTTCTTTTCCTGAACAAATGCCTGTATTTCCTTTATCCCTGATAGGGTTTCGGAAAGGAAGGAGTTTATCCTTGCAAGGTGGTATCTTAACTCCCTGAAGACCCTTCTCACCCTTGTCCTGAATATGAATGTTGTGATGGAGATTATTGGTAACAGAATCAGGGTGATGAGGAAAAGTTTTGTGCTCAGTTTTGCCATAATCACCAGGATACCGACAATTACAAATATGTCCTTAACAAAATAAACCACAACACTGGTGAACATCTCGTTCAGTGTGTTCACATCATTGGTTGCCCTTGTGACAAGCCGACCAACAGGATTCTTCTCAAAGTAGGATATTGTAAGCCTTGCAAGTTTCTCAACAATATCCCTTCTTATTTTCAGAGCAACCTTCTGCCCAACAATCTGCAGGTGGAGGAACTGTACGTATGTGAAGAAGAACCTCAAAACAATCAGGAGGAAGAAAATCATGGCAAGCCTTCTCACCTGGAGCATGTTCCATCTTCTCAGGTGGAGTTTTTCTTTCAGGGATAGTTTACCAAACTCCTCCGCTGGAACCAGGGCAAGCCCATCCATTTCAATGTAACGCAGTCCAGGAACCAGGTCTTCCTTCTTTACCAGGTAATACTTCTTTTTTAAAACAATTCCATCCCTCTCCATCTTTTCAAGTTCCCTCTGATGAAACCTGAATATCTCAATAAATTTCCTGTTCCCTATGTGCATAACGGGTTTTCCAGGTAGCTCCTTTGTGATTTCCCTTACCCCTGGAACAATAAACCTATCAACCCCAATCTTAACAATGTATGGCAGGGAGAGGTCAACCCCCGTTGCAATGAGGAGAAGGATAAGGTTTATAAAAAGTTGGAAGGTATAACCCTTCAGATACCCTGCCATCCATCTGTATATCTTTGTATTCAGAACACCCGTTCTTTTACTCTCCTCCAAGTGCCTCCTCCAGTTTCTGTCTTTGATAGAGCAGATAATAAAGCCCCTCTTTCCTTAAAAGGTCCTCGTGTTTCCCCTGTTCAACAATCTTCCCGTTGTCCATCACATATATCCAGTCCGATTCCTTTATTGCCGATATCCTGTGGCTTATTATGATTGTGTTCCTCTCCCTGAAGTAGTCCTTCAGGTTCTCAAGTATTGCCTTTTCAGTGTGTGAATCCACTGAGGAAAGTGCATCATCAAGTATGAGAACAGGTGGATTTTTCAGTATCGCCCTTGCAATTGCAATCCTTTGCCTCTGACCACCTGACAGGTTCACCCCCTTCTCACCAAGTAGCGTATCATACCCATCGGGCAGTTCCATAATCTCATCGTGTATCTTTGCCATCCTTGCAGCCCACTCTATTTTTTCCATATCTGGTTCTTCAATCCCGAAACCAATGTTTTCCCTTATGGTTTCAGAGAAGAGGAATGTCTCCTGTGGAACAATCCCGATCAGATTTCTCACAGCATCTGGATGGATTTCTTCAAGGGGGATACCATCAATGTAGATACCCTTTGAGGGATAGAATCTTAATATAAGGTTTACAAGGGTGCTTTTACCCGAACCTGTTAGTCCAACAATGGCTGTTTGTCTTCCCTGGAGGAACTCCATGTTTATGTCCTTCAGCGCAGGTGAACCATTGTAAGAGAATGTGAGATTTTTCAGGACAATGTTTCCCTTCAGTCCTCCTTTTCTTCCCTCCTTTGGTATCACAGGTTTTTCCTTCATTATTCTCTCAACCCTCTTGAATGAGGCACTCCCCCTCTGGAAGATGTTCACCACCCAGCCAAATGCAATCATAGGCCATATCATCAGGTCAAGGTAATTGAAGAATGCGACAAAGTCTCCAAGTGTGATTCTTCCTGCTATTGCATCATATGAGCCAAACCATAAAACCATACCCATTGACATGGATGCAAAGAGCCAGAGTGATGGGTCAAACAGGGACATGAACTTCATGAGTTTTATCACCCTTGAGTAGTATTCAATGTTTGTCTTCTGGAAGGAATTCACAGCACCCTTTTCCTGATTGTATCCCTTTATTATCCTTATTCCTGTGATGAACTCCCTCACCTTTTCAGTTAGGAGTGAGAAACCCTCCTGCTGTTTTTCAAAGTGGTGATGCACCTTTTTACCAAGATAGTATGTTATGAATGTAAGGGGTGGGGTTGGTATAAGGGCATAGAGTGTGAGTTGCCATCTTATCTTCACCATCATTGTGAGGGATGCAATGGAGAGGAAAACAGCATCAACAGAGGCAATCATACCAATTCCAAGTGCCATCCTTATAGCATCTATATCATTTGTTGCATGAGCCATAAGGTCACCAATCTTCCTCTTCATAAAAAAAGGCGGGTCCATCTCAATCAGGTGCCTGTAAAAATCCTCCCTTAAATTCCTTTCAACAATCCTTGATGCGCCAATAACAAAGAACCTCCACCAGAAGCGAAAGAATGCGATTATTACCGCAAGGAAGAGTATCAGTCCAGCATAGTAAATAAGGGATTTTGTGAATACACCTGATGCAAGGCTGTCCACTGCTGCCTTTAAAATCCTTGGTATGATTATCTGGATCCAATCAACTATGATGAGGACAACAATCCCTGCGAGGATTCTCTTCCACAGTGGTTTTACCAATCTGAGAAGCCTGAAAATGTCCCGCATGATTAAGAGAATATACAAAAGACCTGTTAAGTCAATAGAATTTTGATTGACAGGGATGCAAAAATACATTTAATATACAGAAAAAAGAGGATGCATGGATTTTGAAAAACTCTTGAAGGAGGTTGAAGATATAATAAATAAGGATGGGGAAAGGGAAGAGAAACTGAAAAAAATAACAGAACTTCTCAAAGAAAAGATTCCCCATTATGACTGGGCTGGATTTTATCTTGCTGGAGAGAAACAAGGGATGCTTTACCTTGGCCCTTTTGCAGGTGAACCAACAGAGCATGTGGAGATACCTTTTGGTAATGGAATCTGCGGTCAGGCAGCAGAGAGGGAGATGACATTCATTGTTCAGGATGTATCAAAGGAGACAAACTATCTTCCATGCAGTCCTGAAGTGAAGTCAGAGATTGTGGTTCCCATTATGAAGGGTGAAAAATTGATAGGCGAGATTGATATTGATTCCCATCAGATTTCACCATTCACCAAGAAAGACAGGGAATTCCTTGAAAGGATTGCAGAACTTGTGGCAAACCTTTTTTAATCAAGCCTTGACAATGAACACGGGGATTTTATATTTAAGCAAAAAGGAGGCGGTATAAGTGGCTGTGAAGATCAGGTTGAGAAGAGCAGGAAGGAAAGGCTTGCCATTTTTTCAGATTGTGGTTGCTGACTCTCGCAGTCCAAGGGATGGCAGGTTTATTGAGAAACTGGGCTGGTATGACCCAGGGAAGGACAATTTTGAACTCAACACAGAAAAACTTGAAGAGTGGCTCGGTAAAGGTGCAATTATGAGTGACAGGGTGAAGGTTCTTTACAGGCTTAAAAAACAAAGGGAAACTTCAAAAGGAGGTGAGGAAGAATGAAGGAACTGATTGAACACATTGCAAAGGCGCTGGTTGACTATCCAGACGAGGTTGAGGTAAGGGAGATTGCCGGTGAGAGGACCATTGTTTACGAACTCAAGGTTGGTGAAGGAGACATAGGCAAAATCATCGGGAAGGGTGGAAAAACCGCAAAGGCCATAAGGACCATAGTGACAGCCGCTTCCATGAAAACAGGAAAGAGGGCTGTGCTTGAGATTTTAGAGCCCGCTTCCTGAATGCGTATCAATATCCTCACTATTTTTCCGGAGATATTCTCGGGGTTTATCTCCGCGGGAATAGTGGGGAGGGCCGTATCAAAGGGATTGGTTGAATTTAAACTTGTGAACATAAGGGATTTCGCTACAGACCATTACGGGTCTGTGGACGATTATCCCTATGGTGGAGGGAGCGGGATGGTGATGAGGGTTGATGTTGTGCACAGGGCATTGTCCTCCATAGAGGAACCTGGTTACCGGGTTCTTACATCACCAAAGGGTGAGGTTTTTAATCAGAAAATGGCAGAGGAGTTGAAGGAGAAGCACACCCTTACCTTCATATGCGGAAGGTACAAGGGGATTGATGCAAGGATTGAGGCCTTTGTGGATAGGGTTTTGTCCACGGGTGATTTTATCCTGTCTGGTGGTGAGGTGGCGGCTATGACCATGGTGGATGCAATTGTGCGGCTTTTACCAGGGGTGGTAGGAAAAGAGGATTCAGTGAACACGGATTCCTTTGTATCAGGGCTACTTGAACCACCTCTGTTCACAAGACCAGGGGAGTATATGGGGATGAAGGTTCCAGAGGTTTTGCTCTCAGGGAACCATGAGAGCATAAGGAGGTGGAGGATGAAAGAGGCCCTGAGGCTCACCATGGAGAGGAGGCCAGAACTCCTTGATAAACTTGAAATGGACGAAGAAATGGGGAGGATGCTAACCGAGTTAAAGAAGGAGAAGGGAGATGAAGGAGATTAAGTTGCTTGAACAGGAACAGTTAAAACAGGATATACCCGATTTCAGACCTGGTGACACTGTCCGTGTCCATTACAGGATTGAGGAGGGTGGGAAAAAAAGAATACAGAGGTTTGAAGGCACGGTGATTAAGAGGTCTGGAACGGGGATAAAGGAGACCTTTACAGTAAGGAAAATCTCACAGGGAGTAGGTGTTGAAAGGATATTCCCCATTCATTCACCCAATGTTTCAAAGATTGAGGTTTTGAGAAGAGGAAGGGTGAGAAGGGCAAAACTCTACTACCTGAGAGAAAGAAAGGGAAAGGCTGCAAGGATTAAAGAGAAGAAATGATTGATATTGACTACTGGACAAAGGGGGTGGGCTTCCTCTGTGGCATTGATGAGGTTGGGAGGGGTCCCCTGGCAGGTCCAGTGGTCGCAGCATCTGTTATTCTCCCTGAATGGTGCCATATAGAGGGAATAAAAGATTCAAAAAAACTCTCTGCTGAAAGGAGGGAGGAACTCTTTGACAAGATACGGAATAATGCAATCGCTGTTGGTCTTGGTATTGTTGAACCCATTCTGATAGACAGAATAAATATCCTTCAGGCAACGTATGAGGCAATGAGAAGGGCCATCCTCTCAATGAGGGTCTTTCCTGAGTATATTATTGTTGATGGCAGACCTATCCCTAATCTTCCAGTTCCACAGGAGGGCATTGTAAAGGGTGATTCTATATCCATTTCAATTGGTGCTGCTTCCATTGTTGCAAAGGTTGTTCGTGATAGAATCATGGAGATGTACGACCTTATATTCCCCCAGTACGGATTTGCGAGGAACAAGGGTTATGGAACCAAAGAGCATATAGAGGCGCTTTTCAGGTATGGTCCATGCCCTATACACAGGAGGTCATTCAAACCTGTCTCCGAAATATCGTGATATTGGTGAAAAAATGGCGGTTGATTTTCTTTTGAAAAAAGGGTATAAAATACTTGAAAAAAATTTTAGATTTGGTAAACTTGAGGTAGACATAATTGCATTGAAGAATGACACGGTGGTCTTTGTGGAGGTGAAGAGAAGGGAAAAGAGAGACTATGGGAATCCAGAAGAGTTTGTTGATGCGAGAAAGCAAAGGAGGGTAATGAAGGTTGCAAGGTTTTATATGTCCAGGAATGGGCTATTTGATACCCATCATGTGAGGTTTGATGTAATCTCAATCACGGGTGAAGAAATCTTTCACATTGAAGGGGCTTACAGGGAACATTAAACAAGGAGGTTCATTAGGAGAAGTATTATGGTTATGTTTATTCGTGGATTAAGAAGGAAGGAAAAGAAAAAAGAAAGGAGGTAAGATGAAGAAGTATCTAATGCTGCTTATGCTGGTTTCACTTGTTGCATTCGGCCAGTTGAATCTCCAGAGTTTCAGAAGGCAGGCCACCTATGTGATTTATGATGACCTTGACAACGCCCTTATGCCTGAGGCACTCTTTGGCATTGATGGTTGGAGGATTTACACCAATCTCTCCAATCTTTCCTCTGGAACAGAACAGCTTATGAACAATACCTCTGATAACACATATGTTTTTGGTGTTGTTACCCCGGAAATTGCACCAGGTATGAAGATGGTATTGGTGTATGGAAACACAAAGGATGAATCAGATCTATTCAATTCCAATGAGACAAACGACTTCCAGGACATTGACCATGATGGAACATTTGACTTCAGAAACAGGGTTTATGAACTCAATGATACGAACACGGTTACAAAAGAGAACAGAACAATCTTCATGCTTTCAAAGGACATTGGTGGTGGAATAGTCTCTTTTGAGTACCAGAGAACATCCTTGTTGGACTATTCAGAATCAAAGGACTCAACAAAGGTAGAATATTATAATCTTCCTGCTGGTGACCAGAGCATGGACTCTGTTTACTGGGAGACTGAGGCTGACGACTGGGGTTATCCTTCCAACAATTTTGGTTTGACCTATACCATGAAGGACCTGAATGGTTATAATGTGGGTATTGGTGCTGGAATAGGTTTTGAGAAGTATATAAACAGTGAAGTGGGTGATAAGTATCACTTCTATGATGCCCAGTATGGAAATCCAACCCTTTACGACAACAGGATGGATACATTCCAGTACAGGGATGAGAGCGATATACCTGTTTTCAACATAGGCCTGGGTGTTCACGCATACAAGGAAGACAATGGGGATGTTACTGAATACACTGGGGGGTTCGGTTTTGGAACAGGCTCCGCAGATTATGATAACCTTGACAGACATTGGTATAGAACCCAGCAAACGAATGGTTCAGGCAATGTTGAGGTCCACTCACTGGATTCCTATGTATCTGACACTGCAGCCATTTCCTATAAGAACTATTATCTCTATGCTGGTGGAAGATGGGTGAGGAAACTCAACGACAATCTTTACTTTGGAATGGGGTTGAATACATTCTACAGCAGTTCCTCCTATGGTTATTCAGGTGCCTGGGTTTCAAGGAAATATGAAACATTTGATGACGGGGATAATGAGGTGAACGACCACGATGATTACACATCCCAGACCACATCATGGACAGAGTATACAAGGGAAGATGTTTACAGAAACTTTGTAATATTTGCACCTGTTGGTGTTGAACTTGCTATCACGAAGAACAAAAACTGGTTTATCAGGTTTGGTGCAGAGGCCATGAAGTCGTTCCACACGAGTGTCCATAAGTATAATCCAAGTGACTATCAGTATCCCATCACCATTGTTCAGCGCAATGATGGAACCGTTGATACCACCATAGTTGATGATTATACCATCAACGGGTACAGGAATACGGATCACTCAGGAAACACCACCACAAGTTTTGCATACGGACTTGGATGGCATCCAAATGAGAATATATCCATTGACTTTATCTATATGTTTGCCCCAGGTGGCTCCATACTTGACCTTGCAACCATAAGGGCATTGAGGCTTTCAGCCACAATCAAGATAAAATAAGGAGGTGAACATGCGCAGGAAACTTGTATTCTTACTCCCTGTTCTTTTGTTACTGGTTCTATCAGTGTCATGCGCAAGAAAAGACCTTTCCCCATATGAGGCTGATACAGATCATGATGCGGCAGATATGAGCACTGCTGTATTGAACCTTGATGTTACTGGCAGGCTCATAGACGATAATGTGGCTGTTGGAACTGAAAAAGATGACCCGACTTCATGGATAACCATCATGTTTTCAAACAACATGGAAGGCGGGAATGTGGATGTCCATGTTTATGAATACACCAAATCGGGGATTGATGACGAGGTTGAATTCACAAAGGAATGGGACCATGGTTCGTTTGGTTCAGTGCTCCTCTTAAAGCCTGCTGATGACCTTGATTACAACAAAAACTATGTATTGAAGATTAATGCAAGTGGAACATTTGATAGATATGGTAAAAAACTTGATAAGGATGGGGACGAAGTGGGTGGAGAGACACCAGATGATGATTATCTTTTCTACTTTGTCACAAGGAAGTCCGATGGTTCAGATGGGGATGCGATTCCATGGATAGAGGATACACTCACACCTGTGGTTTCCAGTGGTGTTCGTTCCACAGATGGTAGCAATACTTTCACAACACTGTATTTTGACTATAGAATCTGCATAAAGATTGAAGACAGAACATACGACACGACCGGAGCAATAATAGACACCTTTATTGATGACGAAACTGTGAATGAAAACACGGTGAAGGTTCTGGATTACTATACAGGTGAGGAGGTTAGCGGAAGTGTTACATACAACGAGGACAACTCTTCTTCTCTGAACAGATATGTAATATTTAAGCCAGATGATGATTTCCAACCAGACCATAGGTACATCCTGCGGCTCTATGCTGATATTAAGGATGAAGCTGGGAATAAACTCTGGGAAACCGACCCTTACATTGATTATATATTTACAACATCCGACCAGGACCACAATGGAGATACACTTGAGATTGACTTCAGGCCTCCTTATATCGTGGACTACCAGAGAGATGGTGTGTATGGTAAAATATACTTCAGCGAGCCCATTGACCACAACACAGTGGGACCTGCAACCATCTATGCAACCAGTGGAATGCAGCTGACATATCAGGTCGGCGAGGTCATGTACAACGGGAAACTCGTCTCTGTGGTTTTTGTTTCAAGGGTGGATGGCAACAATATTGCAGGAACCACTGTTAGGATAACAGGTGCGATAAAGGACCTTGCTGGCAACCTTAAGGGTTGCCTAAACACACACACATTCTGATTGAGGAACTTGTAAAAAGGTCAATACAGGCGAAGAATAGAGCATATGCCCCCTACTCGGGCTTCCGGGTGGGGGCATGTGTTCTCACTACAAATGGCAGGATTTATTGTGGTGCGAATATTGAGAATGCATCCTATTCACTCACAATCTGTGCTGAGAGGGTTGCCATATTCAGGGCGGTTTTTGAGGAAGAAAGGGGTTTTACTGCAATTGCCATTGCTACAGATTCAGATGAATTTGTTTATCCATGTGGTGCATGCAGACAGGTGATTTCGGAGTTTTCTGATAATCCCGATGTGATTCTTATAAACAAAAATGGTGAGACAAAGACCGTAAAATTCAAACAGATTTTCCCTGATGCATTCAGACTTAAAAGATGAAGAAATTGGTTATAGGTATCACAGGAAGGGCAGGTTCAGGTAAAAGCCAGTTCTGTTCATTCTTGAAGGAAAAGGGATGGAAGATTATTGAAGCAGACAGGATTGGATGGGAGTTGCTGAGGAAGGATGAAATAAAGACCGAGATACTCAAGGCCTTCGGGAATAGGGTTTTTGAGAATAACGAGGTCAGCAGGCCTGAACTCGGGAGTTTGGTTTTTACATCCGTAGATAAACTCAAAACCCTGAACAGGATTGTGCACCCAACACTGCTTAAGGAACTGAAAAAACGAATAGAGCAGATTCAGGATGGTCCGATTGCTGTTGATGCAGCACTCATACCAGAGTGGGGAATAGGTGATTGGTTTTTCAGGGTGGTTCTTTTGAGGTCAAATAGATGGAGGGAGAATTTAAGGAAAAGGGGAATTCCAGACGAGATAATCAATGGACTTGAAAAAATCCAGAAGAATATAGATAATTATAATGGTGAGAATGTAATCGTAATTGAGAACAATGGTTCCGTTGAGGAGTTGAAGAAAAGGGCAGAGGAGTTTATAGAAGGCATAAATGAGGTTTGGATTTCACATCTCCATTAGTGGAGGTTTTTCAAAGGTTCCAGACAGGGTTCCTGAAGGGTGTGGAACCCTCCAGATATTCCCTTCAAACCCCAGGGGTTGGAAGAAGAAACCTATGGATAAGGATGATGTTGAGGGGTTTAAAATCAAGGTGAAGGAGAAAGGTCTTTCCCCTGTTGTGGTTCATTCCACCTATCTTCCGAAGATAAATACACCCAAGAAGGATTTGAGGGAGAAATCAATTGATGCCTTAAATCAGGAAATAGAGCGTGCCGAAGTACTTGGGGGAGATTATTTTATAATCCACCTTGGTGTAAAAGGTGGAGAGGTTGAACTCTTGAAGGATACACTGAGGAGGCTTAAATATAGAACAATTATGATTCTCCTTGAAAACACCTGCTACTCAAGGTTTAAGGATATGGGTATAATCATGAAGGACTTTCCAGATATGGGTTTATGCTTTGATACTGCGCATGCATTTGAGGCAGGGTATGACTTGAGAAGGGAGGATAAATTCAGGGATATGCTGAAAGAAATAGATGACCACATAGGGATAGACCGATTAAAATTGATTCATTTAAATGATTCAATGACCCCCTTGGGGAGCAAAGTTGATAGGCATTATCATATTGGGAGGGGATATATTGGTGCATTAGGATTTATTAATTTATTCAGGAATGAATATTTTTCAACACTTTCCGGAATAATGGAAACACCAGGGTGTGAAGGATGCGATAAAATGAACCTGCGCGCAGTCCAGTATCTTTCACAGTTCTGAGTGCCGAGCGTTCACAAATTCACTACTTATTATATCCAATCTCCCACTTGACAACTCCCCTTATAATCCTATACTATCCCTATGTTCAGGGTATATCTTAGAGAGCTTGCCTCTGGTGAGGTAAAAAGGAGTATTTATTTTACTGCTGAAGATGTGGATGTTGAGGAGATGGTTGGAAAGGGGCAGGCAAAGGTTGAAATCAGAAAGACTGGAAACACATATAGTCTGAAAGGGACTTTGAGCTTCAAACTCAGACATCAATGTGCCAGGTGTCTTGAGGAGTTTGAAAGGGAGTATGAGGAAAAGATGGATTATATCTTCAGAAGGGGTAGTGAGAGGATGGCAAGGGAGATAAGGCTTAAAGGTGAGGACCTTGATACATACTACATCATTGATGACCATATAGACCTTTTGCCACTGTTTCATGACACCATACTCCTTGCCATACCCATGAAGCCCCTTTGCAGGGAAGACTGCAGGGGTCTATGCCCTGTTTGTGGTCACAATCTCAACAATGGGGATTGTGAGCATGTTAAGAACAGAGAGAAAGAGATAGACCCAAGGTGGGCTAAATTGCTTGAAATAAAAATGGAGGGATGATATGCCAGTACCAAAGAAGAGACAATCAAAGGCAAGGGTGAGAAAGAGAAGAACCCACTGGAAGATTGGGAAACCCACACTTGTTAGATGTCCTAAGTGCCATCAGTTTATGGTTCCGCACAGGGTTTGCCCCCACTGTGGATACTATGCAGGAAGGCTTGTTGTAAAACAGGTTGAGGAGGTGTAATTGATACTGGCCCTTGATGCAATGGGTGGTGATTTTGCACCCGAGGAGATTGTAAAGGGTGCAGTTATGGCCTGGAAGGAGAATCAGGGTGAACTCAAGATAATCCTTGTAGGGGACGAGAAGAAAATCAAGGAGTTTGACATACCACCCACAATGGAGATTGTGCATACAGATGTTGCTATTCAGATGGATGAACACCCTTCAGAGGCATTCAAGAAGAAGAAGGATTCATCAATTGGTATTGGGGTAAGGCTACAGAAGGAGGGAAAGGCCGATGCCTTCCTATCTGCTGGAAACACAGGTGCAGTGGTTGCCTTTTCTCTGCTCCTGCTTGGGAGGATAAAGGGGGTGAAGAGACCAGCACTTGCCACATTTTTTCCGGCGATTGATGGATACACACTTGTGCTTGATGTTGGTGCCAATTCAGATGTGAAGCCAGAGTATCTTTACCAGTTTGGTGTTATGGGCTCTGTTT
>JAGGTX010000057.1 GCA_021163525.1 Caldifarciminota bacterium | reverse complement strand
TCCATCTTATTGGCCTTGCGAATTTGAATCCCTTTTCATTCCACACCATGTATCTGGGAAATGGAATTTTTGAAACAATCTCTTCAAGGGTATCTTTTATTATATCCTCGGTTTTCATCCCCTTTTCCAGTATCCTCGCAAAGACAAATCTACCTTTGGGAGTATCCTTAACAAATAAATCTTCCTCCTTCACACCCCTTGACCTTGCAAAACCTTTTCCCTGTTCCGTTAATTCCCCATTCTTGAATGCAACACTTTCAGGCGGCCCTTTTATCTCTATCCTCCTGTCTTCCTGCCTATCCTGAAGCGCATTCACAATCAGGGCAAGCCTTCTTGGTGTTGCGTATGTTTCCACATCACCATAACTCAGGCCTCTATTATCAAACAGGCTCGTGAGTTCCCTTTTGAAGCCCTCAATTGCAGTATCTATATAACTTGATGGTATCTCCTCTGTGCCAATCTCTATGAGTAGTTTTTCAGCCATTCAAGAGCCACCTTCCTTGAAAGTTTCCTTATCCTCAATATATAGTTTCCCCTTTCCTTGGGGCTTATTGCACCCCTTGCATCAAGCAGGTTGAATGTGTGGGAGGCCTTTATCACAAAATCGTATGCAGGGTAAATCAATCCTTTATCAAGGAGTCTGAATACCTCTGATTCATACTTCTGGAACAGGTTGAAGAGAAATTCTGTATCCGCCTCATCAAAGTTATAAACACACCATTGATACTCTGGTTCTTTATAAAGGTCCTTCCATGTGTATCCACCACCCCACTCCATATCAAAAACAGTATCAACACCATCTATGAACATGGTTATCCTCTCTATTCCATAGGTGAGTTCAACAGGTATCACCTTCAAGTCTATTCCACCAACCTGCTGAAAGTAGGTAAACTGGGTAATCTCCATACCATCAAGCCAGACCTCCCACCCCAGTCCCCATGCACCAAGGGTTGGAGATTCCCAATCATCATGGACAAACCTGATGTCATGTTTCTTTATATCAATTCCAAGATGCTTAAGGCTCTCAAGATATATGTCCTGCACATTGTCTGGAGCGGGTTTCAATAAAACCTGATACTGCCTGAACTCCTGAAGCCTGTTGGGATTTTCAGCATACCTTCCGTCCTTGGGCCTCTTTGAGGTCTCCACATATGCAACATTGAACGGCCTCTCACCCAGTGCACCAAAGAAGGTATGGGGGTTGAATGTTCCTGCACCAACCTCACTTGTATATGGAAGACCTATAAGACATCCCCTCTCCTTCCAGAATATTTCAAGTTTTAAGAGCGTCTCCTGTAAACTGACACTTACCTCCTTTTTCCCCTGAATAATAAAGAATAATGTGAATTAGTCAAGGATACAGGTGTTTTTATAGGGATAACTGATTCTCTTCCTCAAATTCGGAAAATTCCTTCTTTAACCTGATGAGCCCATAGATTCCAGCAATGGCAAGCAGAACAAACACAATCGTAAATCCAGAGGATTGGGTCTGCAACCCCTGTTGTTAATGATGAATAAAGAAAATTTTTGAAGGGTGGCAGTAAAGACGCTGCTATACAATTAAGAAAAACTGCTTTTTTTCTAACTATACAGGAAAAGGGGTTTTATTCAATAAAAAATTGTGTAATATCTAAAGAAAAGGAGGTCTTATGTTTGTGCTTCTCTTTTCAATATCCATTGATTCAATACTTGCAGAGAACGGCATTTACAATCCAGAATTTGAGTGGAACAGGGCATGGTCAAGGTTTCCTTCTCCTGAAGATATGCCATTTATCCTTCCATTCTTTATAGACCTCTACAGAAAACCACTTTATGTGCAAAGATTCACCCTGTCAAAGGCAAATACCATTGAACACTACCTGTGCGATTCAATCATGAGTAAAAACAGGAATTCAATCTACAACATTTTGAATCTTATTGGGGTGGACATGATGGTTGAGGGTTTCAGGAATTACGGTGCGAATCTCTCAGAGGAAAAGATTGACCTGTATTCTGCCCTAAAAATGGTGTATTCTACTGGAAATGGGCAAATGAATACCATCACCTTTGGGGGGACATATTTAGATACAGAGAATCCCGTCAGAAAAAGGATTGAGAAAATTCCCCCTAAGATTAGAGGGGTTCTGGGTAATCTGATTTACAACACCCTTGATGGATACATGTGGATAGAAAAATCCTGGAGAAATCTGCCCCCAGGTACAAGGGAAAGGATTTTGTTGGATAAGGACCTGGATATGACCATTTCAGACGGCTCAAAATACTATCCAGAGATTGATGATGCAGAAAAATTCATTGACCATGCATCCTTTTACTATGGTGCAATGAAGGTCTCATCAGCGGTTGAAAAGGCAGGGTTTGAGTTGAAAAACCTTAATGTAAAACTGAAAGAGGACATAATCTTTGAAACCCCTCTTGGTGAAATAGCACTGTTAGGGATAAAATCAGGCAAGCACTCATTCAACAATCCATTCATTATCATTGACTTCGGTGGCAATGATACATATAAAGGCAGAGTTGGGGTAAATTCTTTTATCAACCCTGTCTCAGTGATTATTGAGTTGGGTGGAAACGATAGGTACATATCAAAAGATACACTGACTCCCACCCAGGGTTCTGGTATATGCGGTGTAGGTGTGCTTCTTGATATGTCAGGGAATGACGAGTATACAGGGGGTAAACAGTCCCAGGGATATGGTTTTCTGGGCGTGGGAATACTTGCAGACCTCTCAGGAAGTGACAGATACAAAGGGTGGACCCAAACACAGGGGTGTGGATACAGGGGGATTGGTATGCTTTTGGATGCTGAAGGGGACGATGAGTACAGGTCTTATGGGAATTCACAGGGTGATGGAGAGATAGGTGGAATTGGACTCCTTGCAGACAGGCGAGGCAATGATTTTTACTATGCAGAACCATACTCATCTGTCTATGACAGAGGAGATTATCACTCAAAACACAGGATAAACAGTAACAATTCTCAGGGTTTTGGCGGTGGAAGAAGGGCTGACGGCTCAGATGGTCACTCATTGGCAGGTGGTCTTGGTATGCTCATTGATATATCGGGGAATGACAGATATGTTTCAGGTAACTGGTCACTGGGAACAGGATACTGGTTTGGAACCGGTATTCTCTATGATGGAGGTGGCAACGACCACTACAGGTCCTGTTATTTCACTCAGGGGTCAGGTGCCCATTTCTGTATAGGGGCACTGATTGACGAAAATGGGAATGATAAACATGAACTATTTGAAACTGCTGGAGCAGCACTTGGATTTGGATGGGACTGGACATTTGCCTATTTTTATGACGGTGGGGGCAACGATAAATACAACATGAAGAAGATATCCATAGGTGTTGCTGAAATAAGGTCAATAGCATTGTTCATTGAGGCAGGTGGAGATGATGAATACAGAATAAGTGACCATGGCCTGAGGCTTGGTGCATGTGATAAGAGGAACTCATACTATGAACCCTCAAAGATTTCACCATACCATTTCTATGGAAAAAACTACGGTGTTTTCCTTGACCTTGGTGGAAATGATAAATATTCGGTTGAATTCTTTAAGAACAACAAGAAATGGTATCAACCTGAAAACGACCTTGTAAACATCAAGGCAAACAACATAGGTATAGGCATAGACACGGCCCTTACACCAAGTCCCTGATACCAAGAGAGATATTATTGATGCATATAATGGGGGAGGAGAATTCCTCCCCCATCATTTTATCTTACAACAACAAACCTTTGCTTTATTCCCAATTCGGGAATTGCAAGAAGATATACGCCCTGTGGTAACCTGTTTAAAACCACATTCATCCCTGGATATACAGTTTTTTTAAGGATAAGACGTCCTATGATGTCGTAAACAAACACATTGGAGGTAAATTTCCCATTATATGAGAAAGAAATGTATGGAGTCAGGTTTCTTGCACACTGAAATGCAACCTCTTTTTCTTCGCTTTTACCGGTTGTAGATATGCCAAGAAGGTTTAACATCTTTTCTATAAGACTCTCCCAATCACTACCTGAAGAGTAGTCTACCCCCCTACCATCAGCAGCCCAGAAGGCACTCATGCTATCTTTTCTGATGATTCCAATGGTATAGTTACTGTCAGGGTCAATAAGGATTGGGTATGACATTGTTGTGTCAGGGGTAAGCTCATCAGGATATAGTTTACCATCGTAATAAAAGTCAGAGGAAACATTCAGGACTGGAGAACTTGCTTCATTTATCCCCTGTATTTTCATATCATAACCATAGTAATAGTCCTCATAGTAAGAAGAAAGACCAAAGTGAGTTCCAAGGAAGTTA
The DNA here is from genome assembly GCA_021163525.1 of Caldifarciminota bacterium. Classification (GTDB taxonomy): domain Bacteria; phylum Hydrothermota; class UBA3072; order UBA3072; family B12-G15; genus B12-G15. Next base: position 12,623 of record JAGGTX010000057.1, on the reverse strand, counting down.
TTAAGGGCCTTGGGATTTTCATATAGCCTCCCCTTTATCCCCTTCTTTCCCAATAGAGAATATATTATATCCTGTCCAATTAACCAAACCCTCTTCCCTTCATCAATAATGGTCTTTATGTTGCTCGTATCAAGGGATGTTAGTTGTGGGTCAACATAGTAATCATAACAGTTCCATATTACCAGGTCTACATTCCTCATTTCCTCAATATCAGGACCATTATCAGTATAAGAAGAAGTTGGTCCAAAATAAGCCACTCTGTTCTCGCCAAGAAGATTTGTTAGGGGAATCAACCATGTGCTGTCTGGATGGTTCGGAGCACCATATCCATTGGCATCTTCAACAAACAGCACCACAGCATCCTTGGTTGCGGAAAGAATTGAGGTTGTATCATTGGCAGGATTCGTATCAGGATAATTCACATATACAATGGTCCTGTAAACAGAGCCAGGTGTATAGTAACAGGGCTCAAAAACCACGGTTGTATCCAATTTTGCAGGTAATGAATCCAGCAGGATTGTATCCCTGAATATCTCAGAATTTGCAACTGTATCTATAACTGAAACAAAAACATACACATTGTTTGCCTTTCCTCCACCATAGTTCCCCACAACTGCCCTGATATGGTAATTTCCACCTGGTATCCAGCCTGAACGAGGTAATAAAATTGAATCCGACGCAATATCAGGTTGTATGCTTTCAAACCTGAACATGTATAATCTGTCATCATAATTTGCTCCATAAACCTCTATGAATCCATCATTATCCCCATCTCCCAGGGCAAGGTTGTGCATATAACTGGAACCGCTTCCAACGATGGAACTCGTCCAATTTGAACCATCAAACTCAAACCTGTAAATATTACCATCATCGCAGGCAACGTACACTTCATTCAACCCATCGTTATCCCCATCCCCTAACTTCACTGCCAGCGCCTGATCAGGAAGTGTGCCAAGACGTGTGGTATCCCAGGAACTTCCATTCCACTCAATTTGATATACATCGCCATTGGAAACAGCCCCATAAACCTCCAGAAGGGTATCATTATCACCATCCCCAACCCATACTCCATAAATGTAAACACCAGGGACCTGTAACAATGTATCCATAGCCCAGGAAGATCCATTCCATGAGAATTGATAAATACCACCATCAAAAGCACTGGCATAAACCTCAAGTTTGCCGTCATTGGTTCCATCATTTATTGCAAGCGCATGAATGGTCCCACTAATTTTACCAATTGTGGTAGTGTTCCAGTTTGTGCCATCAAAAGAAAACATATAAACATTACTGTCCGCACCCGCAGCGTAAACCTCAGGGAAACCATCACAATTACCATCCCCAACTGCCACGCTCTTCATAAACCCTGTTCCTGAACCAATCACGGTCTTTTCCCAGGACGTTCCATTGTAGGCAAACTGATACACAGAATCGTCATCGGATACCCCATAAACCTCCAGTAATCCATCATTGTTTCCATCCCCCACTGTCACCTTGATCATATATCCTCCAGAGGACCCCACTGTCTGTTCAACCCATGAAGAATCACTCCATTCATACATATGAATTGTGTTGTCTTTTCCACTTACAAATACCTCCATGAGGGAGTCATTATCTCCATCCCCAACCCATACACCCTGAACATCCTGAGACAACTGTGCTACTGTGTAAGTGTAAAAAACTCCATCACCTGAAACATTTTTGTAAAATGTTATGCAGGAGTATAGAGTATCCATTACACCATCATAGACAATCAACTTGTAAACACCCAGGGGAAGGGTTGAAGGGATGGAAAAATCTGCAATAGCAAGATTCTGATTTACAACTGTCACAGTATCCTGAACAATGTTCTGACCGTGGCCTGAAAGGATAAATTGAGGAGAGTTAAAGCTGTTACCCCAGATGGAAAGCTTATAAGAGGATGTATCACTCATTACTGGATGATACGAAGGGTAAATCTGAGTGAGTTTGTTATCAGAATCATACCCCCTGAGGTTAAAAAAGATAAAGATGAAAAGAACAAACAAACACCTGCCAATAGATGCCTTCATCTTCACCTCCTTTTTTAGATTTTTGGAAGTTATTCTAAAATAAATGCTAAATAATTAAAAAAGAATGTCAATACCCTCTATACTATAACCAATATCTATAGCTTTAATGGTGTCACATTGTCAAAACCCGGGCTGGGTTTATAGGGGGTTGAGGGAGAAGAGAAGGAAGGAGTTGATGTTGTATTTTCTCAGGATTCTTATCTCCTCCTTCCACCCTTTACTGTTCTTAAACAGATACACACCAATTGTAGGGACTATAGGGTATGATTTAAGGGCAGTTATCCTTTTTTCAAACAATTTAACATCCCTTGTATATATCATTGGGACAACGCCATCCACAACACCCATTTTAATCCATTGTGGCCAGTCCTGATAGAACTCACTCCTTGCCCTTTCAGGATTCTGATATACACATGCGAGAACTGGAAGATATATATGTTGCTTCAAGTTCATTAAAACCTGTGTTATCCTCTTTATCTTAATATCTTTTTCCAATCTTTTAAAATCCACACCCAGAAATGGAAGTAGAGGGTCATTCCTGTCAATGTAAAGGTTCCTCTTTATGTATTCATAAACATAAGGTTCATAACTGTAGTATCTACCTGGATACCTGACATAGTCAAGAATGAATCCATGAACATGATAATTATTCTGAATAAATACCATGTAATCACGCACCTTCCTCACATACTCATCAACGAATGGTGAAACAAAGTATCCTTCAAGCCCCCTTCTTTTCAATTCCTCAACACTCATCTCAATGTTTTTTCTTCCACTTTTATCCACAACAAACCACTCAGGATGGGTTTCTGTTATATGGCCTTTCCCATATGGAAAGTCTGTTTGTGACCACGCATAGAAGAGATTCACCCATGCCCATACCTGAATATTATAAGCACCTGCCTTTTCTATTAAAATCTTCAGGAGGTCTTTGTCCGTTCTTAATTCTTCAAACAAAGGGAAGTATGGATTTTTTACAATAGCTTCCCCCCTGGCATAAACCTGAACAACAACCGCATCAAGATTGTTCTCTATGCACTTATCTATGATAAGATCTATTGAAGCAGGTGTGGTTATCTCCCATCTTATAACAAATACACCCTGTAGGGAGAGAATAAGGAGAATCATCTATTTTCCCTGAACCACTCCCAGGTTTCCTTAAGTCCCTTTTCAAGAGAATATTCTGGTTGCCACCCAAGTTTTTCCCTTGCCCTGTCTGAGTTAAGGGTTGATACTTTGAGTTCTCCAGGCCTTGCCTCTTTCAATTCTGGCTGGATATAAATCCCTGTGATTCTCTGCACCAGTTCGTAAAGTTCAGATACGCTTGTTTCTATACCTGTACCGATATTCAGTGTCTCCCCATCCCCCCTATCCATTGAAAGCACATTGGCACTAACAACATCCCTCACATAAACATAATCCCTTATCATTTTACCATACCCATACAAAACAGGGACCCTTCCATTCAGTAAATTCTCCATGAAGATAGCAACAACACCCGCCTCACCAGAGGAACTCTGCCGTGGACCATAGACATTGGCATACCTGAGAATGGTATATCTGAATCCCTTCCACAATGAAAAGATTTTTATGTAGAACTCCCCTGCAAGTTTTGATGCACCATATGGTGATATAGGCTCAGGTATTATCTCCTCTGTGGAACCTGTCCTATCCCCATAGAGCGCACCACCTGTTGAGGAATAAATAATCTTTTCTGCTCCTGATGCAATCATTCCCTTAATAATGTTGATAGTCCCATTAACATTCACATCAAAATCATAAACAGGATTTTCAAGGGACTTTCTCACATCAATATGTGCAGCCAGGTGGAAAACAACATGCGGTTTAAAATCCTTAAAAACATCTATCAATCCTCTATCCCTGATATCCATTTTAACCATCTCAACATTCTCAGGCAGGTTCTCAGGATTCCCATTGGAAAGATTGTCAATAACAAGTATCTCAAATCCCCTGTTTTTCAGTTCATGCACAAGGTTTGAACCTATGAATCCAGCACCACCAGTAACAACAACCCTCACTTCCTCAATCCCAGTTTGAACAGGTTCTTTGCCCTTATATTCTTTGTTGCATTCCTCGTATCAAGCACAATCCTTGAATTCTTAACAATCCACCTGTAATCATAATCCCTGTGTGCAGCAGTTATAAGCACAACATCTATCCCCTTGAGGAGTTGCCTTGTCAGTTTTTTTGAATCAAAAATTTTCCCATCAACGGAAACAGATGGAACATAGGGGTCGTTGTAGATAAGTTTCTTAACACGGTGCATAAGCAAACTCATAATCTTCAATGCTGGAGAGTTCCTTGTGTCGGATATATTCTCCTTGAATGACACCCCAAGAATCAAAACCGTTGCATCCTTCAAAACAATACCATTCCTGTTCAGAACATCCTGAAGTTTTTGAATCACATGATAAGGCATATCCTCATTAACCTTTGCAGCAAGTTCTATAAAACTTGTGTGAAAGTCATACTCCCTTGCCTTCCATGAAAGGTAGTACGGGTCTATGGGAATACAGTGTCCTCCCAGACCAGGACCAGGGTAAAAAGGCATGAATCCGAATGGTTTTGTGCTTGCTGCCTCAATAACCTCCCACATATCCACACCACCCATCCTTTCACAGAGAAGGGCAAGTTCATTAACAAGGGCAATATTCACATTCCTGAAGATGTTCTCAAGGAGCTTTGTCATCTCAGCAACCCTGGGGTTTGAAACAGGAACAACCCTGTCAACGATCTGAGAATAAAGAAGTGCAGTCAATTTTGTGCATTTTTTCGTGTATCCTCCAACAACAGCAGGGATTGTTCTTGGAGGGAACTTTTTGTTACCGGGGTCAACCCTTTCAGGTGCAAAGGCAAGATAAAAATCCTTCCCTGCCCTGAGCCCCGACTTTCTTTCCAGAATGGGCAATACAACCTTCTCAGTGGTTTCAGGATAGGTTGTGCTCTTCAGGATAACTATCTGCTCCTTTTTCAGAACCTCTCCAATTCTCTCTGAGGCATCTATAACATATTTAAGGTCTGGGTCTTTTGTAACGGTGAATGGTGTTGGAACACATATGTTTATTGCATCAGCATCCTCCAAACTTGAATATTCTGTTGTTAATATGAACCTTCCATTCTTCACAAATGGCTTAATTTCATCATCCTGAACATCATCAATGTAACTTTTTCCTTTTTTAAGGAGTTCCACCCTTTCATTGCTTATGTCGAGCCCTATAACAACAAACCCCTCCTTCAAAAAACTAACAGCAAGGGGAAGACCAACATAACCCAGTCCAACAACCCCTATTTTTGCCTTTTTACTCCTTATCTTCTCCTCAAGCATCCTTCATACCTCCTTTTATTATTCCTTCATCAACGAGGATTTTCCTCACATAATCAATTGCCTCTTCCTTTGTTTTAACATATCCATCCTCATAGGCAGACTGAACCCTTGCAAGTAGATGCCCTATGAATGGTCCAGGTTCAAGTCCAAATTCTTTTATTATATCCCTTCCATACAAAATCCTTTTTATCTCCCTCTTTGAGGTGAAGTAGTAGGATAATACCTCCTCACCTGCCTTCACAACCCTTTCCACCTCTACCCCACCAGAAGCCATACTATCAGCATATGAAAAAATTGCAAGCCCCATAACATCTTCTCCAAGTTTGAATATCATTCTCCGCTTTGCCCTCTCTGTAATTTCAGGCTGTGATGAGAGCAGGTGTAACCACATATGGTTTTTTATCATCCTTGAAACATACTCAATCTCCTTCTTTGAAAATCTCAATGACTTACCAACATCATAAAACCACTGTGCTCCCAGTTCGTCATGCCCATAAAAATGGACATTTCCATTCTCATCCTCTGAAAAGGTTTCCGGCTTCTTTATATCATGGAGGAGTGTGAATATTTTTAATAGATAACCTTTATTCCTGATATACTCATCTATCTTCTTCCAGAATCCCTCAAAAGGTGACCTTTCCTTTATACATTTCTCCAGAAACTTGAGGGAAAGGATACTGTGCTCCAACAGATTGATACTTGTGTTTCTACCGCCTCCTATTTTCTCCATCTCCATGAAACCAGGGAATAGTGCATCAAAAACCTCGGGAACAATGTAATCCCCTGTATTATCCCTGGAGAAAAAGAGCACAAGTTCCTGATGTATTCTCTCCCCGGCACTTTTCCTTATTTTCTGTGCATGAACCCTGAAAAAGCTCATTGTTTCATTCTCTATCCCAAACCCAAGTTCAGAGGATATTCTCAATCCCCTCAATATCCTTATTGGGTCAGAAACTATGCTTGCCTCACTGTTTGCCCTCAATATGTTATTTTCAAGGTCCTTAATCCCATTCATTGGGTCAAAAAAACGGCCCGTGTTCAGGTGGTATGCCATGCTGTTGATGGTAAAATCCCTCCTTTTCAGGTCTTCCTCAATGGGAACATCTATACCAAGAACATCAATGAATCCATCCTTAAAAACAACCCTCCATTCATCCAGTTCCTTCTTCAAAGGTATAACCTTTCCAAGTTTCTCTGCAAATGCCTTACCATCTCCCTCAACAACGATGTCAAGGTCAACAGGATTTTTACCAAGCAAAAAATCCCTGATGGTTCCACCAACAATGTATATTGAGAATCCCTTTTTATATGGAATTATCTTCCTGACAAGTGGATGGGAAAGAAGTTTTCTTTCAAGATAAGGCTTCAACCCTGCCATCCTTTATTCTGTATTCCCTTCCACAGGCAGAACAAACTGCCTTTTTATTTTCAAATTCAAGTTTTGTTCCACATATACATATCCATCCTGTGTGTCTGGCAGGATTTCCACGCACAATGGCAAAATCAGGAACATCCCCGGTAACAACACTCCCTGCACCAACCATGGACCACTTACCAATGGTTACACCTGGAAGTATGGTTGCATTTGCACCAATGGTTGCTCCCCTTTTAACAAGGGTTGGTATCCACCTGCCTCCCTTTGGAAATGGTGCCCTGGGGTTTATGTCGTTTGTAAATGTTGCCTCCGGTCCCACAAAAACATCCTCCTCAATGGTCACCTTTGAGAAAACATTCACCCCATTCTCAAGTTTCACCCCATTCCCAATCACTGCTTCCCTGCCAACAAAACAGTTCTGACCAATGACACAATTCTCTCCTACTTTTCCCATTATGTGTGAAAAATGCCAGATTTTCGTTCCCTTCCCTACCTCTGCGTATCTCTCAACAATTGCTGTCCTGTGTTTGTAATAATCCCTCTTCAGAAAGTAATAAAATGAAAATACTGCAAAGAAAAGGGAAATCCATCCAAAGACATCGCCAATCCTCGCATAAATGGTTCTTGTCTCAATCCCATGAACCTGAACCGGCACAATCTCCCTTGTAAAGATGTGTGTCATTTTTCTTATCCTGCCATGCGGGTCAATAAACCCACTGACACCAGAATTCGCACACCTTATAACAGGCCTTTTGTATTCTATTGCCCTGAATATGGACATCTCAAAGTGCTGGAATGGTCCTGATGTCCTGCCAAACCATGAGTCCTCTGTGATGTTCACGATGAAGTTTGCTCCATTCCTGACATATCTCCTCACAACCCTCGGGAAAATCTCTTCATAGCATATTGGCGTTGAAAAACCAAGGCCTTTTATGTTAAAAACACGATACTCTTTACCAGGTATGAAATCTCCCTGACCGAAGTTTATATTGTTCAACGCGGGTATAACATCGTTGAATGGAAGCCTCTCAGCAAAGGAAACAAGATAAATCTTCCTGTAAACCCCCCTTATGTTCCCATTGAATAAAAAGACGGCTGAGTTGTGGGGTTTTCGTCTGCCAGAATGGTATTTTAATTCCTGGGTTCCAACAACAAGTCCAGCATTCAGTGTATCAGAAAGTTTGATAAACCTTTCCCTGCACCAGGAGGAAGAGAGCAAAAGGCAGGGAGAGGCAGATTCGGGAAGAATATAAAGGTCTGAACCTGGAGACTGTAAAAGCATATCCTCTATCAACCTGAGCCTTCTTTCAACCCCACCGGAACGTTTTATCTCCGGGGCAACATTGGGCTGAACAATGCATACATTCAGACTCCCCTTCTCCTTCAAAGGGATCCTTAAATCAATAAAGGAATAAACAAGCGCAAAAAGGGGAAGAACAATTAGAACATAAATATACTGCCTTTTCCTCCTCTTTATAAAAAGATAAAGGAATAGATTAAAATAGAGAACCCAGAGCGTCACAAGTGGTATGCCACCAATATCAGCAAACTGGAACATAAAGTAGAGCCGTGATTGTGAATATGCAATACTGCCCCAGGGAAAACCAAAACTTGATGAAAGGGACCTGAGAAATTCTAAACCAGTAAAGACAAATGGCCACAGGAAAACCCACCAGCCCCTTTCTTCCATCTTGAAGAAAAGGTATAAAGAAACAGCATAATATAATGAAACATAAGCAATTAAAAGTATAAATCCGAATATTAACCAACCTCTTGCATCCCCCACATTGGACAGGGCTATCCAGTATAAAAGGAGGATGTAAAAAATTGCTCCTGCAATGTATCCAAGAACAAAGGGCCGCCTTGAACCTGAAATCCCGAAGAAAATCAGGGTGAACCCAATCCATGCTGGAATGGCAAGTGAAAATGGCGCAAATGATATGGCAAGAAGGATACTCCCTGAGGATATAAGGAGGAGTCGCTTCTTCAATTTATTCTTTCCTCCACACCTGTTTCAAAGGACCTGTATGATGCAAGGATTATTTTCAATATATAGTTTGCATCCTCGTGGGTGTAAAGTTGCTGGGCCCTGCCCCTCTTGATGTCCCTGAAGTGTTCAAGCATGGATTTATATGAGTCCATGAAAGGATGTTTGATTGGTTCCCTTGGTGTAAGGTCAAGTATCTCACCCTGGTAGAGTTTTTCTATTTTCATCGGGTTCATTATTGCGGTTCCCCTGTTTCCATAAACATTGAAGTATGTGAAATCTTTTTCAAAGAGGATGGTCCAGCTCACCTCAAAGGTTCCAAAGGCACCATCCTCAAACTTCATGAGAACAATACCCGAATCCTCAACCTCTTCATCCCTGTGAAGTGAGGCAAAGACTGTGGAAACCTTCTTCTGGAGCGCCCATATCATATAATCCAGCACATAGGTTCCCAGAGTCATAATTGCACCCCCACCAGATTCACCCTTCCTGCTCCTCCAGGATTGCACCTTCTTTTTCAAACTCTTAAGCCATCCAGCCTTTGAGTAAATAACATTCCCTATTTCCCCTGAGGTTATTGTTCTATGCAGAACCCTTGCATCAGGTCTGAATCTTCCATTCATCGCAGGGAAAAGTATTCTGTTATTCTTTGAAACAGAAACCCTTATTTCTTCAATCTCATTCTCTCTCAAACAGAGTGGAAGTTCACATATCACATCCCTTCCATAATCAAGTGCACCCATGAGCATGGGGAAGTGTAGATAATTCGGTGTGGCAATCACAACCGTGTCAATATCTGCATTCCTTAAAAAATCTTCATAATTATCAAATAGATGGCTGATGCCATATTTTCTGGCAACTGCTTCTGCCTTTTGATAGTCCACATCACAAACAGCAGTTACATTGAAGTCCTCTATCCCCTGAAGACTGGGAAGGTAGGCTACCTGTGAAATGGCACCAATCCCAGCAATACCAACCTTTATCCTTTCCATGCGTCCTCCTTTATAAACACCTTTCTCCCCTTTATTTCCAGTTTACCATGTGCAAACAACTGTATTGCCTCGGGATAAATCCTGTGTTCCTCCCTCAGAATTCTTTCGGCAAGGGATTCAGGGGTATCATTCTGAAAAACAGGGACAACCGCCTGGAGTATTACGGGGCCCCCATCAACACTCTCGTCAACAAAGTGTACAGTGCAACCACTGAATCTAACACCATAATCAACCGCCTGTTTCTGGGCTTTCAGTCCAGGGAAGGACGGAAGTAGTGAGGGATGGATGTTCATAATTCTTCCCTTAAACTGGTTCAAAAACCCGGACTTCAATATACGCATAAAACCTGCAAGACATACCAGGTCAACATTTCTGCTCAACAGGTGTTCAATATACCGCGTCTCCCCTTCTCCCTTCAACACAACCTTACCCGGGGATGGGTCAATATACACAGCCTCAACACCCAGACTATGTGCCTTTGCAAGCGCAGGAGCATCCAGATTGTCTGAAATAACGGTCACCACTTCACCATCAATCCGCCCCTCATTGCATGCCCTTATGATTGAAACCATATTGCTACCCCTGCCAGAAACAAGTATACCTATTCTTACCATTCTCACCCCTCAGTGAATGAAAAATAGAGTTCTTCTACATCAGAAAATCCCTTCTCTGAAATCCTCTCAATCTCCACAACACCTGCAATCTTCCCATGGTTTATTAAGCAGATTCGGTCGGATATCTCTTCAGCAAGTGAAAGTGTGTGGGTGGACATGACAACTGTCTTACCCTTTTCAACCCACTCCCTGAGAACATCCTTCACAATCCTTGCGCCCTTTGGGTCAAGCCCAACCATGGGTTCATCAATTATCAGTATGTCAGGGTCGTGAATAAGTGCCTGAACAAATAAAATCCTCTGCCTCATACCATGTGAGTATCCAGATGCAGGTGTATCCACCCAATCCCCTATTTCAAACCTCTGCCTGAGTTCCTCAAACCTATGCTGGAGGGTCTTCCTATCAAGGTCAAACAAACCACCAACAAAGTAAACAAACTCCCTTCCTGATAGTTCAGGATAAATGAAAGGTTCGTCAGGGATATAACCTATAAGGGATTTGACTGCCTCGGGGTCTTCAAAATTCCTAAATCCATCAACGATTATCTCACCACCATCTGGTTTGAGTAGTCCTGCCATGAGTTTCAGTGTGGTTGTTTTTCCAGCACCATTTGGGCCAAGCAATGTGAACAGCTCACCCTTGAGTATCTCAAAGGAAACCCCATCAAGTGCAACCTTCTTCCCATAACTTTTAACCACATTTTCAAATTTAATCATATTCAATAACTTCAATCCTCAATTTATTTATCACCCTGTACAGTTTTACCTGTTTTTCAAAACCTCCCTGTTCAAGTTTAAGATGCGTTGCATCGGCAATATTCTGTCCAAATGTTGGGTCAACAGAAACCCACTTCCCTGCCCATACACCTGCCCATGCATGGTAATAAAACCCATCGCCAAAATAAACAAGCCCCACTTCAACCCTTGCAGGTATTCCTGCTGCCCTGGCGAGTGCAACAAAAAGGGCTGAATGCTCATTACAATCACCCTCCATTGTCCTGAGCACCTCAACAGGCTCTGGAATGGAAAAGGTGGGTTTCTTCTTAAGGTGCGTATATACCCACATGTTCAATTTTTCAACTGCATCCCATCCCTTTGAATCTCCCACAATCTCCTTTGCTTTATTCACGATCAATGGGTCATCACAGGGGATAAACTCCTCTGGCTGTGTATAAACAACCAGACTCTCTGGAATCTCAACATTATATTCAGGTTGAACAGTCCTGATGGTGAGAACCCTTCCATTCAATTTCTGCCTGTCATCCTGTATGTTGAGTTCACCTATATCTGCATCAAGCAATCTCACCTTAAGGTATGAAACATGCCTTGGATTACGGATAACTCTGTCTGTTTTCACTGCATATGAAGCGTAAAGACCTTCAGGAAGGCCTTCAACATTCATTGCCTTTTCTTTATCCTCACTTAACATCACAATACCTATGGGGAGTTCCTCTTTGAGAAGTTTCCCTTCCAATGTTACAGTAAACCTTATCTCTATACCCTGCATCTCTATTACATATTGCTTCACCTTTGCACCACCATAGATTCCTTCACCAGTATATCTAACCTTCACCTTCATAAGGGACTGTGTTGTTGGGTCGTAAAACTCAAACTCCCCTGTCTTCCCGAGGCTCACAAGCCCTTCAAGTGTTGCAGGAAGTTGAGGAAGTTTCAGTTCCTTCTCAATAACCCTCTCCTCACCCCCGGATGTATAATGAATGGTTAGTTTTTTACCCCTTTTCTCTCCCCTTGCAGTGAATTGATAATCACCAGAAACCATCCTGAATGAGAACCCTTTCATATCAAAACCTGTATCTGTTCTGGCCTCAACAAGATATTCAACCTCTTTTTCCTGCCCACTCACAGGATTAATCCTCATGTAGGTGTAGGAAAGGACACGATAACCATCCTTCAATGTATCAATCTTACTCACAACATATCCCACCTTGTATCCCTTCATGTACATACCGAGCCACTCTGCATGGGGATCCCCAAGTAATTCACTCACTGCCAGGGCCCTGCCTTTATTTGCAACAGGTTTATATGCAAGGAGTGCAGCGATTATCAGAAGAATCACTGCAATGGGTACAATCAACCAGTTTTTTCTATTTTTACTTAGCCTTTTTTTCTTATTTTTCTTAGTACTCATCAAACAACCTCCCCCACGGGCTTTCCTTCAACCATTTTCTTACAACCTTCCTCCCATTGATTGGATACCAGATAAAGTCGTGGTAGAATGCTGAGGCAAAGACAAAGATG
>JAGGTX010000100.1 GCA_021163525.1 Caldifarciminota bacterium | reverse complement strand
TGTGGCTCCAGAGGTTGGGGGTTCAAGTCCCCTCGCTCACCCTGAAGATGCGCCACTGGCTCAACTGGTAGAGCAGCGGACTCTTAATCCGCGGGTTGGGGGTTCGAGTCCCTCGTGGCGCATTTTTTATATTCTGGTCTCCCCACCAAGCCTTATGTAGTAGATTGGGCTTCTGTCAGGATAGGTTCTGTAAAAACCCGTGATAGAGAATTTAAGGTTGTTGAAGTGCAGGTTCAGGGATGGTTTCAGGGTGATTGTTGCGCCTTCTGGATATGTTGAGATTTCATAAACCCGAATCTTATACTTATAATGGGATATCTCAAGAGATATATTCCCTTTACCCACCTGAATGGATGGCTCAAACTCAATAAACATAATTTTATTCCCCTTTGTATCTATTTCTCCAGCCTCATTATTCAGTTTAAGGAGTCCATTTAACCTCAGCCTTATAAACTTCCTCTCCTCGTCGGATGTAACCCTGTACCCTCCACACGCATTCCCTTTTTTGAAATAGAAACCTGCGTTGTATTCCCTCCTGAACCTTGTATCAAATCCACCCCCAAGGAGGGAGAACCTCTCCCTTTTGATTTCTGTCCTTGCCTCAATCCCGAAGTTTTTTCTTAATGGTATCATTGTATGCAGGTGTCCATCCTCTGTGAAATCCTCCCCCCTCATGTCAAGGATACCTGAAACTTCAAGGGAGAAGGGAGACCTGTTGATAAAATCCATAATCACCCTGTATCTCCTGGTCCTCTCAAGGGAATCGGATGGAATGATGTCCCTCATGTAATCTCCATATGGATTTTGATAATATGAGCCAGAGATGGAATCATAGGAGTAGTTGCCAAGACCTTCTCCCACCCTTCTGTAAACAGCAATCATTTTTGTTTCAAGGTGTTCCTGAATCAGGCCAGAGACCTTTATACCCCTGTTCCTCCATTGGTGCTGGAGCGTGGGTGCAAGGTTCACCTGCATCCTCCTTCTTCCATCCTTCAAACTCTTCCTCATAATCATATTCCCCTTCAGGTTGAGCAGGTGGGTTTTAAGAAAGATATCCCCTTTGTAAAATGCAGTTGTATCTTTGTAAAGACCTGAAATAAGATTCCCTTCTCTTCCAGCCTCTCCTTTAATGAATCCAAGATTTAAAAGTCCATACCTCCTGTACAGTGAGTCCTGAACCTCCTGAACCGCCCCAAGTTCAATATTTCCTTTAATGAACTTTACACCTATATGTTCCTTAAATTTATCCACATCAAGATAATCAAAGGTTATGTTACCCATATTGAGGCTTATTTTTTTGAGAAGTCTGTCCTCTGCCTTCCCACCTCCAGCCAGAATCTTTACATCCCTGAGTGGCTTGAGGGAAATAGTGAAGGTGCATGCATCTTTTACATCCTTTCCCCATTGTGTTTTCATGTTCCCTTCAATGTTCTCAAGGTACTGGAAATTGTCACCATCCCTGTAAAATCCAGAGATTGAGATAGAGATGTTTTCACCTAAATTGAATAAAACATGGGTGAGAGAAACACCAGTGTAATTGTATGCCTCTCCTGTGAATCTCTGACCCCTTGCCTCTCCAGTTATCTTCACCTCCACAGGGCCTGCCTTTTTATTAAAGTCCAGATAAACCGTGTTCATTTCGCCATTCAGGGGAATCTTTCTCAGTGCAGTCCAATCACCACTTCCCTGGAAAACAAAGTATCCAAGGGAGTCATTAAACACATACTCACCACTGTCTCCACCAACATACTGGAAGTTCACAGAGTATGCACCCTTCATACTTCCAGCATACACAAAGTGGGAGTCAACAAGGTTGTAATCACCCATGCCAGTTCCCCTGTACTCTGCATTGTAAACATAAACAATGCCAGACTCTGGAACAGCTTTGTGGATAAGTATATTTTCAAGCAGGTCATCACTCCTCTGAAAAAGAAGCCTCCCATCCTTCCATCTATACCCTGCTGTGTATATAGTCTCATTGGAACCACCTGGAAGATACTGGAATATCACCTGGACAACGTCTGTGTGCCTTATGTAGTGGGATGCAGTGAAGGTGATTTCTCCCTTTTCGTAATCAAGAACATAATCCTTATCCCTTTCAAGTTTCTTACCATTGAGATAGACCCTTTCGGAACCCGTGATTATCCATACCCTTTTCCCGCTTTCGTCCCTTAATGAATATGGACCTGGAATACCATCCTCCAGTTCAAGCAGGGTGGAGACCTCCCTTGTTCCTGAGAACCCTGCAGTTGCCTCAAGACCCCTGAAGTATCCCTTAAACCCTGTTATCCTTGTCTCCTTTTCCCCGATTTTCTGAATGAAATTCCCCAGCCTTATGCCCATGGATGGTGAGACAATCTCCATATAAAGATTGTCAACCTGATTCAGGCCAAGGAGACCATACTGGTAGGGAAACTGATTGTCAGAGACCTTCCCGTTAATTTCAAACCCCTTCACCCTTCCCTTTATGGTGAGGTCAAGTGTGTGGGAGATACCTGTTCCATCACCTGAAACATCAACATAAAACCCATTCCACCCATTTATCCTTATGCTGTCTTCTTTCACCTCATTGAATTTCTTAATCCTCCCCGGTGTGTATTTTTGATAAACAGATGGGAACTCATCGCCAAGTGCAGTGAATGAGATGTGGATTGTATCATTGTATATCCTGAAAAACCTGATTATGCCCAGTGGATAGTCTATTGAGTAGTCAATGTTTCTTACGAGGGTTGTATCCCTGTGAACAATCCTTTCCGAGTTTAAAACAATGTTTCTGTAGCCCGTCTCTAAAATATTTCCCTCTAATACTGTATCTATC
>JAGGTX010000033.1 GCA_021163525.1 Caldifarciminota bacterium | reverse complement strand
TTAATCATCTCAAGATACCAGTCGCAGAATTCAAACCAGAATCTATCATATATAAGCCTCACAGCATCATTAACACGGAAATTATTAAGGTGATTTTCAACCTCCCTTATAGTCTTCATTGTCCTTGAAATAATCCACCTGTCTATGCGGGTAAGGTATACATCCTCTATTGAAGGTTCTACATCTGTGCGGTTCATATCTATAAACCTGAATGCATTCCAGAGTTTGTTCAGAAAATTCCTGCCTATCTCTATGCTCTTCTCTGTATAGATAACATCCTGTCCCTCAGGCGTGATAAGCATCATTCCGAGCCTGAGTGCATCAGAACCATACTTTTTGATTAAATCCATTGGGTCAGGTGAATTACCAAGGGACTTGGAGAGTTTCCTCCTCTTTTCATCCCTCACCATCCCATTGAAATATACATCCCTGAAGGGTATGTCATTGGTGAACTCAAGGGATGCCATTATCATTCTTGCAACCCAGAGGAATATAATATCCCAACCAGTGACAAGGGTATCTGTGGGGAAGAATGTCTCAAAGTCTTCTGTCTCTTCTGGCCATCCAAGTGTAGCAAATGGCCACAGCCATGAGGAGAACCATGTATCAAGAACATCCTCTTCCTGGGTTATGTTTTTGGAACCACACTTTGTGCATTTCTTAACCTCATCCCTGCTCACCATAACCTCTCCACAATCATTGCAATAATAAACAGGTATTCTGTGTCCCCACCATAGTTGCCTTGAAATAACCCAGTCAACAATATTATCAAGCCAGTGGTAATAAACCTTCTTCCATCTTGGCAGATAAAAATTGACCTTCCCTTCCTCAACAACCTTCCTTGCCCTCCTGGCCATATCCTCCATCTTCACAAACCACTGCCTTGAAACATATGGTTCAATGGTTGTTCCGCATCTGCTACAATGCCCCACAGAATGGATGTGTCTCTCTATCCTCTCAATCAAATCAAGTGACTTTAGGTCTTCTACAACCTTCTTCCTTGCCTCATACCTTTCAAGCCCTTCATATTTACCGCCATTCTCATTGATGTATCCCTTATCATCAATAACAACAACAAGGGGAAGCCCATGTTCTTTACCTATCCTGAAATCATCAGGGTCATGGGCTGGTGTTATCTTGACTACACCGGTTCCAAACTCCATATCCACATGAGGGTCTGCTATAACAGGGATCTCTCTGTTCACAAGGGGGAGTATCACTGTTTTCCCCACAAAATCCCTGTATCTCTCATCTTTGGGATTAACAGCAACACCTGTATCTCCAAGCATTGTCTCAGGCCTTGTTGTTGCAACAACAAGATGTCCACCTTCCTTCAAAGGATATCTTATATACCAGAGATTACCCTCTTCCTCCCTGAACTCAACCTCTTCGTTTGATATAACGGTTCCACATCTTGGACAATAATTTACAATATACTCATCCCTGTATATATATCCCTTCTCATAGAGCCTGACAAAGGCCTCCTTCACTGCCTTTGAATATGCCTCATCCATGGTGAATCTTTCCCTTGTCCAGTCCACAGATAGCCCAAGCCTCTTCATCTGGGATGTTATCCTCTTATGATATTCCTCCTTCCATTTCCACGCCTCTTCAAGGAATTTCTCCCTGCCGATATCAAACCTTGTCTTCCCCTCCTTCCCGAGTTTTTCTTCCACCTTGTTGCTGGTTGCAATGCCTGCATGGTCCGTTCCAGGTAGCCATAGAACCTCATACCCCTGCATTTTCTTAAACCTTACCAATGCATCCTGTATGGTCATGTTGAGGACATGCCCCAGTGTAAGGATACCGGTAACATTCGGTGGTGGAAGGACTATTGTGTATTTTGGCTTCGGACTATCTGCCTTAGCAACAAAAATCCTCTTTTCTTCCCAGAATCTTATCCATTTTTCCTCAACACCTGACGGTTCATAACGAGAAGGTATATTCAACATCAACCTCCTTTCGGGATGATTTTGTATAGGGCAAACAATCTGCCACTCTTTATATCCCTGAATGCCTTTTCAGGCCTTATCAATCCTTCAAAGTCTTCCTCCTTCACCTCCACATCATCATGTTTGTCTCTCTTTCTGTACAACCGTTCAATAACCTTCATTATACCTATTCCATACTTCTCAACATGGTATTTCCCATGGAACCCACAAAACCATCTCTCCATCTCTGACAAAAGAAGAGAGACATTGTTCTGGAAACCCATATCATCTATCCTTGTATCCACATCAAACCCTTCAAACTTTTCAAGGGATAGGAGAAAACTCAAGGCAGTTCTTGCATCAACCATAATAACCGAGCCTTCCTTCTCCTTTGCCTTGGAATAGGTATTCGCATACCTTACAAGATTTCCTGTTATATCAGGCTCACCAAATGCATTGATGTTAAATGACAGGTCTGTTTCAGGGTCACCACTTGCGACCCCAACACCTATCTGGAATATCTTCCTGAAAGATGGAGGAAGTTTCTCATATGTTATACCCCTGAACTGGAGTTCAACACCTTCAACAGACTTAAACCAGTCCTTATAGTTTTCAAGATTCTCCCTCACAAAGTTTTCTGCCTCCTTCACCATATCCCTTGCACAGAAAACTGCCTGGCGTGCAGCATACCTTGATGGATACAACTTAACAGAATAATCAGGGGTATCACCAAGCCTTATCTCCTGAAACTTTTCATAGAGTTCATGGCTGTTACCCGAAAAGAATATTATACCTCCATCCCCGGTGTCCTTCAATGGAAATCCACCGTAGTGTTCTGCAACCCTTATCAACCTCTCCTGGAACTTTCTTCTTATCTCCTCTTCCTTCCGTGCATTCTTCAGTTTCTCTCCCATGAATGTGGAACCGCGAATATCATAGATAAGAACGGATACAACATTCCCAAATCTGTACAATTCAAGGTCAACACGCTTTTTCTCAACCTTATTGCTCCTGGGAGGCACAAAAATTACATCCCCTGTTCTTGCCTTCAATCCAACCCATCTTGCCTCCTCCATAGTGGTCTTCTTCACAGCTGGCACTGGCCAGGGCTCTATCATCTCTTCTATTATTTTATGGTAAATCGTGGGTTCAAATACATTCAAATAGAAATTCTGGAATTCGCTCCAAATCCTATCAAAATCATAAATCTTCTTGAATATCCTCTTCTGACTGTAGGCTTCAGGAACCTCATACTTACCCTTCTCAATATCCTTTGCAATCTTATCCTTTACCTGAGAAGGAATAAAGGAATCTGCATCAAACCCTATATAGCCAAGTATTCTGGGAACATGAAAATCCTGTGAAACAAAGTCATCCTTTGCTTCTTCCTGCATATACAGCAATCCCCTTGCTGCACCCATATGAACACGAAGTGTTGACTCAAGCCTTGATAGTCTATCCACAACATAAACAGGGGGCATCTCCTCTTCCAGTTCCTTCCTCATTGTGGATAGAAAATCAAGGAGTCTTTTTCTCAATCTGTCTGTTTCATTCCCTGACAGGTCAAGGTTGAACTTTTTCCTTTTTTCAACATTGACAGGTTCCCATCTCAGGTCATTAGAATGGTCGTTAAGAATATCCACAATCCACTGTTTCTCCTTTCCCACCCTTTTTGAAAAACTCTTAAAATTTATTCCTTCAAGTGGGTTCTTCAGGAAAATGCCCCTTGATATAAAACTAGATATGAAACTCTCCAGGTCAACTTTATTATTTCTCAAACTCTCCTTAACACCGGTTAGAATATTGTTAAACGCACCTATTATGCTTCCCAGTATCTCTTCATCAGGTGAAGAATGTATGAGAAACTTTCTAAAAGCCACTTCAAGCAGATAGGTATCCCTTCTATGTTTTGCATAAATTGATAATATGCTGTGGAGTTTCTCTTTTAATTTCTGGCTATAATCTTCGTAGTAATCTCCCCTCCCCTTTGCGAAATTTATGTACTCCTTTACAAAGCCATCAAGGAGCAAAAGGGTATCTCTATCAATAATAAAATAAAGGGTATCCTCTGCCTGACCAAACTCTCTGAGTCTCTGTTCACCGAACTTCTTCACAAGAAACCTCTTCAAAATAAGGAAATACTCCCTTCTGGAAAATTGAGACCTCAATTTTCTCACATATCGTGAGTACCATTCTGCTTCTCTTTCCACCACCTCTAAAGCCTCAGCCATCTTTTATAAATCTCCTCAGGAAAATTCTTTTCCTGATACATACCCTTCTCCTCTCTCTGTCTCACCACCTCGTAAAGAACCACACCACAGGCGACAGAGACATTGAGGCTCTGAACCATACCATACATAGGGATTTTAACAACTCTGTCAGAAAGTTCAAGGATTTCCTTTGATACACCCGAAACCTCATTCCCCATGACAAGAACAAACGGTTCTGTCCAGTCAACACTTCTGTAATCCACAGATTCATCAAGCAGTGCGGTTGTGTAAATCCTGTAACCATTTTTCTTAAACCATTTTATTACCTCAGCAGGCTCCTCCACTTTTTCAACATCAACCCATTTTTCAGAGCCACTTGATATTTCCCTTGAAAAAGAAAAGACTCCCCCATTTGAAGTATAGAGGAGTCTCTGGATACCTGCTGCATCGCAGGTTCGCATAATTGCAGCTATGTTATGAGGATTCCTGATACTATCAAGGAATACAACGGCATCATATTGCCGTCGGGACAGGACAGACCGTATCCTCTGTTTCCTTTTCTCACTCCTTTCCATCTATTATTGAACCAGTTCAACAATGGCTGTTGGACTGCCATCACCCTTTCGAAATCCTAACTTTACAATGCGGACATACCCACCTTTTCTGTCTCCGTAACGTGGAGCAATCTCATTAACCAGTTTATTGTATGCATCCCTTGTTTTCAAAATCCTCAGGAGCCTCCTTTTTGTGGCAAGGTCAGGATTTTTTGCCATATGTATAACCCTGTCAGCATAAGATTTCAGTGCCTTTGCCTTTTTCTCTGTGGTGCTTATTGTCTCATGCTGGATAAGGGAGGTGAGCATGTTCTGCAGCATTGCCTCTCTATGTGAAGATGTCCTTCCCAGTTTTACAGTTTTCTTTCTGTGCCTCATTTCTTACCTCCGAGGTACTTTTTCACATCCATACCAAGTTCAAGCCCAAAGCCCTCAAGTATCTCCTTGAGTTCCTTAAGAGAAGTTTTCCCAAATCCCTTTAATTTTATCATCTCCTCCTCTGTCATTGAAACAAGGTCTGCAACCGTTTCTATCCTGTTTGGTCTGAGCACATTCATTATCCTGTTGTTAAAACCAAGTTCGTCAACCTTCTTCTGGAGAAGAATCTTCTTTTCCTCAATATTCTCAATACTCTCCTGTCTTTCCTCACCTGTCTCTTCAAAACCTTCAACAAAACTTATCAAATCCATATGCTCTTTGATTATTCTTGAGGCAAGGGAAACTGCCTCTTCAGGATAAACGCTTCCATCTGTCCATACCTCAAGGGTAAGCCTCTCGTAGTCAGTTCTGAAACCCACCCTTTCATCCTCAACCCTGTACTTTACACGCACTACAGGTGAGAAGTTGGTATCAAGGAAGAGGGTTCCTTCACCAAGTGAATTTCCCTTCAACATCTCCTGTGGGACATACCCCTTTCCTATATCAACAAGCATGGTAATATTAATGGCACCCTCCTCTCCAAGTGTGGCTATATGCTGGTCAGGATTTACAATCTCAAGGTTGTGTGGTGCCTCAATATCACCCGCCTTCACAATCCCCTCCCCTTCTTTTTTTAATGTCATCTCCTTTGGGAGATCACCACCAAGAACCCTGACCCTCACCTTTTTAAGATTGAGAAGAATCTGGGGAACATCTTCATATACCCCGGGGATTGTTGAAAATTCATGGTATATTCCCTCAATCTTCACTGCGGTGATTGCTGCACCCTGAACCGATGAGAGAAGCATACGCCTGAGTGCATGACCTATTGTGATACCATATCCTCTCTCAAGCGGAGCAAGAACAAAACGACCATATTTTTCATTCCTCTCTTCAACAATTATTCCTGAAGGCTTCGTTATAGGCCTTATCTTCATCTATTTCATCCTCCTTTACTTGGAATACAATTCAACTATAAGGTGCTCTTCAATCGGATAGTTAATATGGGTCCTCTTAGGCAACTCAACAACCTCGGCTCTCATCTTTTCTCTGTCAAAGGAAAGCCAATCAGGAACCTCTATCTCCCTCTCAAGATTTGACTTGATCAATGTGAGGCCTTTACTCTTTTCTCTGACCTCAATTACATCCCCTTTATCCACGATGAAGGAAGGAATGTCTGTTTTCCTTCCATTAACCATGAAATGTCCATGAACCACAAGCTGTCTTGCCTGTGCACGGGATGAAGCAATACCAAGCCTGAAAACCACATTATCCAGCCTTCTCTCAAGGAGTGTGAGGAGGTTCTCACCTGTTACCCCCCCCATCCTCTCTGCCCTCTTAAAGAGGTTTTTGAACTGGGTTTCAAGCACACCGTATATCCTTTTAACCTTCTGCTTCTCCCTCAACTGAAGTCCATACTGGGTCATTCTTGAACGAAACTTCTTTGGGGGTTCACCCGGAGCAGATGTCCTTCTCTTCCTTCTCCTCTCCTCGGGGAATTCAAAGGGACACTTGGGAGTATAGCACCTCTCTCCTTTCAGGAACAGCTTCATACCCTCTCTTCTACACAACCTGCATCTTGGGCCAGTGTATCTCGCCATTATACCCTCCTCTTCTTGGGTGGTCTGCAACCATTATGAGGGATGGGGGTAACATCCTTTATTGCAGTAACCTTTAATCCTGCTGCCTGCACAGACCTTATAGCTGCTTCTCTTCCACTTCCGGGCCCCTTAATCCAGACTTCTGCTGCCTTCAGTCCAAGGTTCATTGCATCCTTCACAGCCTTCTCAGTTGCAAGGGATGCCGCAAATGGTGTGCTTTTCTTTGTTCCCTTATACCCTATTGTGCCAGCACTTGCCCATGTGAGCGTATTCCCCTTTTTATCCGTGACAGTGACAATGGTATTATTGAAGGTAGAATGTATGTGAACTATCCCCTCAGGGTCCACCTTTTTTATCTTCTTCCTTTTCCTTCTTCTCGCCATCTATCTTCCTCCTTTAGCCTTTCTTCCCTGCTTTCTTACGCTTGAGCGCAATTGCACCCCTTCTCGGGCCCTTCCTTGTCCTTGCATTTGTCCTTGTTCGCTGTCCCCTGACAGGAAGTCCCTGAATGTGCCTTATCCCTCTATAACACTTCATTGCAATAAGCCTCTTTATGTTCTGCTTAACCTCTGCCTTGAGTGCACCCTCCACCCTGTATTCACCCTCAATAATCTTCCTGATCTTTTCTATCTCATCATCCGTGAGGTCTTTCACCTTCTTCATTCCATCAACACCAGCCTTCTCTATAATTTTTTCCGCAGCCTTCCTGCCTATACCATAGATGTATGTAAGGCCAATGAAGAGCCTCTTGTTAGGTGGAAGGTCAACTCCTGCTATCCTTGCCATCTCCCCTCCTATCCCTGTCTCTGTTTATGTTTGGGATTCTTACATATAACCCTTACAACACCCTTTCTCCTGATTATCTTGCAATGGGGGCACATCTTTTTAACACTTGCCCTTACCTTCATTATTACCTCCTATTTTTCCCTGTAAACGATTCTACCCTTTGTCAGGTCATAAGGGGAAAGTTCAACCTCCACCCTATCACCAATCTCTATCTTTATATAATTCATCCTCATCTTCCCTGAAACATATGCAAGGACCACGGGCTCACCTTTAAGGTCCAGTTTAACCTTGAACCTTGAATCAGGGAGTTTCTCCACAATTGTCCCCTTGACCCTTATACCTTTACTTCCCATCAAGCACCTTCTTTATGCGTTCAAAAACCTCATGTATATCTCCTGTTCCATCCACATTGAACAGGAGGCCTTTCCTCTGATAAAAGTCAACCACAGGTTTCATCTCCCTGTGATAGACCTTTATCCTCTGTCTTATCACATCATCCTCATCATCAATCCGTCTCTCAAGAGGCACACCACAATCATCACATACCTCATCCTTATGGGGAGGAGAATAATAAATATTATATACCCTCCCACATTGAGGGCAAACAAGCCTACCAGTGAGCCTCTTCACTATTTCATCCTCATCAAGTAGTATATTCACAACTCCAGTTAACGCAAGCCCTTTAACCTCAAGAAAATCATCAAGTAGTTCTGCCTGCCTTAAATTTCTTGGATAACCATCAAGTATAAAGCTATCCTTATTATCCACAAACTCCCTCACAATTTCAAAAACAACCCCATCTGGAACCAGTTCTCCCTTCTCAACATAGGAACGAACCTTTTGAGCAAGTTTATCCTCTCCCTTCATCATTGCCCTGAATGCATCACCTGTAGAAAGCACAGAAACCCCGTACTCCCTTGAGACCAGTTCCACCTGTGTCCCCTTCCCTGCACCAGGGGGACCCAAAAATGCTATCCTCACCTCCTTCTCCCCCTTATCCTTCCCCTCTTCACAAATCCCTCATAGTGTCTCATTAAGAGCTGACTTTCAAGTTGATTCACTGTATCGAGTGCAACACCAACCACAATCAGAAGGGAAGT
>JAGGTX010000034.1 GCA_021163525.1 Caldifarciminota bacterium | reverse complement strand
AGCAGTTATAAACTCTGGAGAAACAGTTTTAATCACAACTCCACAGAGGGGTTGGTGGATGTTCTTGTTTGTAATCTCAAAATTTAATGGAGAATACCATGCAATTGCGAGTAATAAAATCATAGGAGACCTCCTTTGCTTAAGTTAACACACCATTTACATTATTAGTATAGACCAAAACCGAGCGGTTCTTGTTGTGTATTATAATTATATACCAGAATATTCTTTTGGCAACCAGTGGGGCACTTGTCAATAATTTTGTGTAAGTGCATAAGCCATCTTTTTGGGGTTTATGATTTCTCATATTCAGCTTCAAGGGTTTCATAGAACATAGCATGTAGTTTATTCAGGCATCCTTTAAATCTGGGTTCTGGGTATTTCCATCTATTGTTATGAGGGCATTTTCATTATGTATATTGCCATCTAAATGGAGGAGATACAGATTAAGGACCATAAGGTTTATATTTATAAACATAGGCAGGGTATTAAAGAAACATGCCAGATATATAAAACTAATACTTCCAGAGGATTACCCTTATTTTGATACATTTTATTATTCACGATACAAGGCATTGAACGCACATATCTATATATAACAAAGTAAAAATTTTCATTCCTACATAGGAAAATAATGAAAATGTGAAGAAGTGCGTCTGATATAGAAAAAATCGCAGGAAAATTCACTTATCCCAGACCAGAAAATCCAAAAATTCCGTTGATTCTTCTGTTCTCGCCATTAAATTCACCATTGACCTACCCTGTTTTTTCTTAATTGAAAATTTGGGTATCTATCCATATATAGGGTTGACTTTGAGAAATTTTTCTCCTATGATTGCCAAAAAAGGAGGATACATGGATAGGCTTATAATCATAGGTGGTGGTATAATTGGAGGAAGTATTCTTTATCATTTATATAAGAATGGTTACAGGGGAAGGGCTGTTATCATTGAGGAGATGGACGCACCTGCACAGGGTTCAACTTCCCTTTCTGCTGGAGGCTTCAGGAATATATGGTCAACAGAGGTGAACATGAAACTTACCACATATTCTATTAAAAGATTCTCAGAGGCAGAAAAAGAGTTCGGTGTATCAATTGGTTTTGACCAGAGGGGTTACCTTTTTACATTCTATGAGGATAATTTTGATATGATAAAGGAATTCAAACCAAACTGGGACAATGCTGGGGTCAGGACTGAAATTCTTACACCTGAGAATATTGAGAAGATGGTCCCAGGGCTTCACACATCACTTGAGCATCTTGACCCTGAAATCGTTGAATTTCTTGAATTAAAACCCATTGCTGGTGGTCTGCTCGGGCTTGACTGTGGAATTGTGAATCCCACACCCCTTGCAGTTGCATACATTGAAAAAACAAAGGAGATGTATCCAGAACTGGTTGAGATTAAACTGAAAACCCATGTTGACAGAATTATCTTTGAGGGTGGGAGGGCAAAGGGTGTTATTGCGAATAGTGAAGTAATAGAAGGGGACATTGTTGTTCTTGCTGCAGGTGCATGGTCTGCAAAGATACTTGAAGATTCAGGAATTCCAGAAGAGCAGAATATTCCTGTTGTCCCTTTGAAAAGGATGCTTTATGTTGTGAATCCACCAGAAATAGAAGGGGTGCTTAATATTCCATTCACAATTATAGACAAGGGTGTCTACTTCAGGCCAGAGGCAATGAACTGGCTTGTTGGAAAGGCAAAGGAGGAACAGGAACCAGGATTTGATACAGAACCTGAAAAAGATTATTATGAAGAGTTCATAAACTACATTATGCAGGCAAGAATTGATGGTGCTGAATATTGTAGGATTCAATCCATGTGGGGTGGACTGTATGCACATAACACAAAGGATAAGAATGGTATTGTATCCTTCCACCCTGATTTTGAAAACCTTTTCCTTGCAACGGGATTCAGCGGGCATGGTGTCATGGAGGCACCTGGAATAGGTCAATCTGTGAGTGAGTTCCTCCTGAAGGGAAAATTTGAAACAATCCCTGAGGTTTCACAACTTGACTATAAGAGGTTCAGGGAGAACAAACTGGTTAAAGAAACTATCGTGATATAGTCTTTATTCTGTCTTCAGGCAAAATATAGGACTTCCAGTTCGGGTCGTATGGTTCATCTTTAACAGAGGAATAGACAAGTTCGTAATTACCATTCTCGTCCCGGTCAACAAAGACAAATTCCTTGGCTGTTCCGCTCTGGTAATACCAGATGGTATAGGGATGTATACCCGTTTCAAAACTCCTGTTCACTACCTCATCAGGTATCCCATACTTAATCAGAATCCTTCCTCTCTCTGTGTATCTTCCCTTTATATTAAACCTTGAAAAATGCTCATCCGCATACTTCACCCTCTGTATAAACTCGTCAAGTGCTTCATTCTCCGGGGTTCCTGGTGTTGGGTCAAGTTTTCTCCAGAACCTTTCAACATATATTATCTTTGCAGAATCGGACAGCATATTGAACCTTTCAAGTTCGTCAGCGGATATAAGGTAATTAAGGAACATGGCATACTCAAGTTTCTTCTCTGGTATAATCTTCACAAACTCACTCTGCAATCTCCCGAGCAATATAAATCCCTTTCTTCTTTTCACAGTTTTCCCACCATCCTTTACACAAATTTCAATGCTGTATTCACCAGGAGGAATACCAAGCAGATTCAGGGCACCAGCGACCACCATGCTTCCACCTGGATTTTTATACCTCTCTTTTTTTACCTCTTTTACAGGAGAACCATCAGAGAGAATATTTATATCAACCTCAACACTATCACCTGTCAGGTTATAGGCCTCTGCATAATAGGCAAGTAGAAAACTGTTCCTTGAAAATTCAGCCTCTGGATAGGGAATTATAAAATAACCATTCTTCACAAATGGATGTGCATAGTCCGCCTTCCTGATTGTATGGCTCAACTGGATATCACTGAGTGCAAGTCCGGACCATTCTGGGGCAACAACCCTTATGGATGCAGAGTCGGTATTCCCAGTCAGACTGTCCATGAGAATCAACTTTATTCTGTAATCATAACCCTTTAAGAGGAAAACAGGTATCACATCAACTGCACTTGATTCCCTGTATCTTGCTGCCTCAGGGGATTGAATAAACATCTTTTTGGGAAGCAAAGACCTGCTCACCTGTTTCAACTCATTGTTCTGGATATCTATCTCAACTGTGAACCTTGCAGAATAAAGTCCACCCTCTTTTGTGAATTTAAAGAATGAATATGGCTGACTCCAGTAGATTTCACAGTAGGTCGTATCTGTTGAACCCATGAATCTGGCAGCATCCAGAAATAGTGAAAGAAGTATTATTATCATAAATCCTCCCTTGGAGGGTTGACAAGGGTGTAATCACCAAGATTGTATTCATCAACAAATATGAGTCTATAACCAAGTGTATAATAATACCAAACTTCATATGCCTTTGTATTAATATCAAATGGGTGTCTTTCAATGGAATCAGGTGGACCAAGTTTTATATACACCCTCCCCCTGTCGGTTCTCCATCCAGGGGAGAATGGGGAACGGAAGTGTTGATTGGCAAAATCAACCCTTCTGTAATACTCTTCAAGGAATTCATTCTTCTCTGTTCCAGGTGTTGGGTCCTTCTCATTCCAGAACCCCTCCCAGAGTTTTTTCCTCTCATCAGGCTCTGCCTTTATAAGGCTGTCAATGAAACTCTTTTTTGCAATGTATGCCATCTCCTTTGCCCTTTCAATGAACCTTCTGGACTCAAAGAATGGCTTTTGAACCTTGAAATCTACGGACTTCTTGCTTTTCATTCCTGAAGGATAACCTTTTATCATAAGGTCTGCAAGGTATTCACCCTCACTGAATATGGAGGCGGGTATATCTATATCATAGGTGAAAAACCTGCTTTTACCTATGAATTCCTCTTCCTTTAGGAATTCAGAACCAGATGGATTCTTTACAGTGAAGAGCAGAACCACTGAATCACCCTGTGGATTGAATATGTTCAAACGAAGGCTTATTGTATCATTTGTGGAGAAAATCTTGCTCACAGACCTGTTCCAGTTTACCTCTCCAAGTGTAAGATTTTTAACATTCTTCACTTCAAACTTCTTCTCCTTTGACCAGTGCCTCAATGAGTTCAAATCCCATAGTTCAAAAATCGCCCTGAATTTTCCCTTCTCCTTGAAGGCAAACTGGATCTCTCCAGTGTCTGTTCTTTCTGCTGAAATTGTGCTCTCATATCTATCAACAGAGAATTTCCTTACCTTTGAAACACCACCAACCTGCCTTTTGCCATTGAACACAACAAGTGAAACCCTGTATCTGGATGTATAAGCACTATCCATGGAGATAAAGGTAAGTTCATTGTAATTAACAGCGTACACAACCCTTACAACAGGGTTAAGGCTGTCATCCCTGAGGATCTGGAAGTTGACATCAATGGCCAGTAAAAGTAAAGGCATCATTCTAATTTACATAACACAGCAGTATAAGTCAAGTGCACCTTTTTGTTCCCCTCATCTCTATATCAGGAGTTTTTCTGCTTCCTGGAATGTGTATGGCTGGACTGTATATTCCTTCCCATCAAAGACAACCTTTGTTTCTCCATATGGTTTGCAGTATCTTGCAATAATCCTTGCCGCACGAATTATATCCTCCTCACCACTCCACTTTCTCAAAACCCCAATTGGTCCCTTTTTATCAGGTGCAGATATAAGATTCTTTCCATAGTTTCTGAGTTGTTTATTCTCAAACTGATTCCTTGCTATAACAAGATGCATTCCACCAGATCTGAAGTGTCTCCCTATCCTGAACAGGAATATCTCCTTTGGTTCTATCTCATGAATAAAAGGTTTTATCCTTCTCGCAAACTGGTCATCTGTTAGGATACATCCACCTCCTGGTGTATCATAGACCCTGATACCAAGCTCTTCAGCGAGTTTCAGCTGTGTCTTCCTGCTTCTGCCCCTTATGCCCAGGAGTTTATCCCTGTCAATCCATCCCTCCCTTTCTGGCAGTGTGGGAGGGAGGAGTTTTGCAGAGAGGGGCCTCAGTGTTATATCCCCAAGCCCGGTGAGTTTATCCACCTTTTTCAGCCCCTCAATTGATTGGGAGAATGGCCTTTCACCAAGCACCTCCCCTGTTATAAGAAACCTTCCACCAGTCTCCTCCATAAATCTTCCTGCCTTTTTAATCATCAGTGCATGGCAGTCTATGCAGGGATTGATGTTCTTACCGTATCCATAAACAGGATTTTTTACAACATTCAGATGTTCATCAGAAAAATCAATCATATGTATTTCAAGGCCGTAAAGACCACCATATCTTTCTGCCTTTTCAGAAGAAAAGAAATAACTCCTGAATGTTACAGGAACAATCTCTATTCCCTGATTTTGAATCAATCTTATCGCAAGAAGGCTGTCAAGCCCTCCAGAAAAAAGAGCAACAGCCTTCATTCTCTCAAAAGGGTCACCACAATCCTTCTGTTCTTTGCCCTACCCTCTGATGTAGAGTTATCAGCAATGGGATGATACTCTCCATAGGCAATTGCAGCAATCCTCTTCGGGTCAATCCCTATCTCCTCTATCAAAAATCTTACAACCTTCACGGCCCTTGCAGCAGAAAGTTCCCAGTTTGTTGGGTATTTCTTCTTCAATGTCCCTGAAATCCTTGAGTTATCAGTGTGTCCCTCAATGAGAATCTTTCTGTTTTTAAGCCTCTTCAGTATATTCCCAAGTTGCCTCAAAAGCTCCTTTCCTTCTTTACTTATCTCCACGCTTCCCGGAGGAAAGAGTTTCTTCCCTGGAAGGATTATCTTCAACTGCTCATCTGTTCCTGTTATGTTAATGCCTTCCAGGAGTTCCTTGAACTCTTCCTTTATTGGCATGGCTGTTGTATCCTTCTTCTCTGTTTGCTTTACCATCTCCTTCAATCTTCCCAGTTCTTCTGCAAGTAGAAGATTCTCCTGTTTAAAGTCAGAAAGCTTCTTATCCAGTGGCATGTATTTTTCAAAGTAAAAATAGGCAAACAGGAGAACGCCTATAACGAGAATGATTGACAAAAACACATTTATTACCTTCATATCCACCCCCTAAAATTCAATTCTATCCCTTCTCTCAAACAATCTTTTCCTTCTTCTGCCCGTATGTATATCGCACTTTTCATCAGGTTCGTTCCCCTTTATGAAGACCTCTTCCCTCACCCTTGGGCAATATGGAGTGGCAAGAAGACCGGAATCTTCACATATCACCCTTCTCACAATACTATCAGGAACAGGAAATTCAACATCTGTGGTATCTGCAACTGAATCATAAACCGCCTTCATGAATGAAACCCATAATGGAAGTGCTGCACCAGCTCCAGTTGCATTTGTTGCAATCTTCCTTGGAACATCGTATCCAACCCACACACCCGCAACATAATCTTTTGTAAAACCTATAAACCATGCATCCTGGAAGTTGTTTGTTGTCCCCGTTTTACCTGCCGCGGGCAACATAAATCCCATTCTTCTTGCTCCAAATGCGGTTCCATGGTTGAATACATCCATAAGCATATTTACCATTATGTATGCTGTTTGTTTCGACAGAACCCTTTCCTTTGGTGGGTCATATTCATAAACCACATTCCCGAACCTATCAACAATCTTTTTCACAATCACGGGTTCTATCCTGGTTCCATAGTTTGCAAGTGTTCCAAAGGCATCTGTCATCTCAAGCACAGTAACACCTGAAGGGCCAAGTGGTATTGAGATTACAGGGTCAAGTTTGCTTTTAACCCCCATCCTGTGTGCATAGTCAATCACCGTGAATGGACCTATCTCATACACAAGCCTTATTGCAGCACTGTTCCTTGATAGATATAGTGCCCTCCTCAATGTGATCTTACCCATAAAAGTGCTGTCAAAATTTGCAGGGGCATAAACCTTTTCATTCACCTGGGTTATAATCGGAAGGTCAAGGACAAAGTCTGATGGATTGTAACCATTATCAATGGCAGCGGTATATAGAAACACCTTGAATGATGAACCAGCCTGCCTCTTTGCCATTGTGGCCCTGTTGAACCTGCTGTGCCTTATATTCCTTCCACCAATCATTGCAAGAACATCCCCTGTATGGGGGTCCATCACAACCATGGCGCACTGGAGATAGGGGGTATTGTCCATAGGTGGCATTGACTCAGGAAACTCACTCATTGGTTTCAACCTGTATTTCTTCTCAATCCTTTCCATGGTTACTTCAGTCACAGAATCTGCAATCTCCTGGAGTCTCCTGTCCATACCAAGATATACTGTGTATCCACCAGTTGTAACATAAGCCTTTCCAAGGATGTCTGAAAGTATCCGTTTCACCTCTTCAATATAGTAGGGACCAACTGTCTTCCTCTCCTCTTTCTGGATGAATTTCAGTGTATCATCCATTGCCTCTCTGAACTGTGTTGAGTCAATGTATCCATCCTCCAGCATCTCTTTTAATACAAGGCGGGTTCTCTTCTCACATCTGTCTAAATGTGTATATGGTGAGTAGTATCCAGGTGACCTTATTATACCTGCAAGGAAGGCGGACTCTTTAAGGGTTACCTCACTTACTGGCTTTCCAAAATAGAACTCCGATGCTGCCTCCACCCCATAGTTTCCATATCCATAATAAACTTGGTTCAGGTACATCTCCAGGATATCCTTCTTTGTATAGAATCGTTCCAGTTCAATGGCAAGATACATCTCAGATATCTTTCTTATCCAGGATTTTTCAAGGGATAGAAGTATGTTCCTTGCAAGTTGCTGGGTGATAGTGCTGGCACCCTGAACCTTTTTTCTCTTGATTATGTCAACGATGATTGCCTTCACAATCCTTTTGTAGTTCAATCCATGATGCCTGTAAAATGCCTTGTCCTCAATGGATACAACTGCCTTCTGGAGGTTTTCAGGGATTGAGTCAAGGAGAACCGGTATTCTCCTTACAAGATATACATCCCTCACATGTTCACCATTCCTGTCGTAGAGCCTTGTTGCCAGCACAGGATAGTAATTTTTCAATATGTCTATCTGGGGTAATGAACGGATTATCCATAGATTAAAACCAATGAATGAACCAGCACCAAACGCAAGTATGATATATAGAAAAGGTTTCCAGATGTTTCGTTTATGGTTATTTATAGGTCTGGAGTCCATCTCCGTTCTATCTGCCAAAATACTTTTCAAACTCAGCAACAGATGGAGTTGTGCTGATCTCCCAGTATTCCCGATTTTTTATCTCTATCCACCTGTCTATCAGTTCCTCTGTAAATATTCCATCAGAGAGAAGGAAGCCTCTGTCCCTGTCCAGGGATTCAAGTGCCTCTTTCAAACTTGATGGAAGTTCAGGGATTGAGGCGATTTTATCTATGTTTCCCTTAACAGGCTCACCAGGGTCAATCCTGTTTACAATTCCATCAATCCCTGCTGCTATGATTGCAGATACAGCAAGATAAGGATTCATCAGTGCGTCCGGTGGCCTGTATTCAATATCCACATTTCTCCCCTTCTGATATCCAGGTATCCTTATAGCAGCACTCCTGTTTGCCTCAGAGTATGTAATCTTTTTGGGCGCTTCAAATCCAGTGAAAAGTCTCTTGAATGAATTTGTTCCTGGATTTGTGAACGCAGTAAGTGCATCTGCATGCTTCATGATTCCGCCAATGAACCATCTGGCAATCTGTGAAATAATTTCGTTCCTTTTAGATGTATAAAAAACAGAACCACCATTTTTTACAAGCATCATATGAAGATGCAGTCCACTTCCTGCCTCATTGGGAATGGGTTTGGGCATGAATGTGGTTCTAAGGTCAAAATCCACAGCAGACCTGTTTATAACAAGTTTTGAAAGCAGTATGTTATCCGCTGCCTCAATGGCTGGTGAGTAATCAAGTTCTATCTCATGCTGGGAGAACTTACCTCCCTCATGGTGGGTATACTTGACACTTATGCCTATCTCCCTCAGTATTGTAGCAACGAATAATCTGAACTCATGGTATGGGTCAAATGGAACATCTCCATGATAACTCTTCTCTGGTGCAAGGAAGTCCTCGTGCGTTTCTATCTCATAGTAGGATATGAATTTGTCGTGCTGATAATATACATTCCTGAATATATAAAACTCCAGTTCAGGAAGGACAAGGAGTTCGTCCCCTATTCCCTTTTTTCTTAAGACAGATACTGCCTTTTTAAGCACATACCTTGGATAATGTGGAAATGGCTTATCCTCGCCTGCAAGATAAACATCACCAAACATCACAACAACAGGGACATCAGAGAATGGGTCTATGAAGAACCTTGAAGTATCAGGAATAACCCTCATATCACTGTATTCAACACTTGCAAATCCAGGAACACTGGACCCATCTATCCCGAATCCATTCCTTGAAAAGGCATCAAACCTCTCCACAGGGAAGGTTACATGCCTCAAAAATCCGTGGAGGTCAACATACTTCACATCTATGAATTCTGCCTCTGTCTCTTTTATAAATTGCTTGATGTTCATGCCATCAATATAACTTAATTCATTTGAATTGTCAACAATAAGATTACCTTCAGGTATTCAATCTGAATTGTTTTTCATCTTTTTCTGTAGTATTTACGATGTTTCAATATTTTTTACAAAAAAATTCAACAGTCATTTATGGAAATAGCAGGTTGCCCTTTGCCTCATAATTATTTCTATACGAAGAGGTTTAAAAGTTTTTTTAATCCGATTTATATCCCTTTATTTCGTATAGATTTTTTGAGGCATAGCGAAGCCTTGACAAACAATATAAAAAGAAATTAAATAGTAAAAAAGGAGGGTTTTTATGAAGGTGCTTTCTGTGGATGAAATGAGGATGCTGGATAAGAAGACAATAAAGGGTCTTGGTATACCAGGAACAACACTTATGGAAAATGCAGGGATCGGAGTGGTGGAGATGATCAGGGATATGGTTTCATTGGATATGCTCCAGAGCGTGTGTGTAGTATGTGGTAAGGGGAATAATGGTGGTGATGGATTTGTTGTGGCAAGGCACCTGTGGAACAAAGGGATACATGTTGATGTTGTTCTGTTGGGTGAAAAGAAGGATGTTAAGGGAGATGCACGTATAAACCTTGATGTTGCAGAAAAACTTGGAATGCCAATCCATCCGTTCAATAAATTGAAGAAAAGAGGATTGAGAAAGTTGCTCAACAATGCTGATGCAGTTGTTGATGCCATATTTGGGACAGGTTTCAAAGGCAGACCAGAGGGTATTTACAGGGATGTTATTCAGGAGATGAATATGCATGGTAAACTCATATTCAGTATAGATGTTCCATCAGGCGTGAACGCAGATACAGGTGATGTTGAGGGTGAGGCAGTTTTTGCAGATGCAACATGTACCATGGCATTCATAAAGAAAGGGCTTCTGCTTTATCCTGCCCGTTACTTTGTTGGAGAACTCTATGTTACAGATATTGGCATTCCCCCTCAGATCGTCGTTGAGGAGGATTTAAGAATGGAACTACTTGAAGATGATATTGTTAAGCCACTTCTACCGGTCAGGTTCCCCTATTCTCATAAAGGGGTTTATGGTAGGGTTGGTGTTATTGCTGGCTCACCCGGTTTTACTGGTGCAGCATGTTTAACCTCTGAAGCAGCATTAAGGGCTGGTGCAGGCCTGGTTTATATATTCACACCAGATGGTTTACTCCCCATCTATGAAACGAAACTGACAGAGGTGATAAAGGTGCCCATAGGAGGGGATGCTGTATATGAGCCCGCTATGATTGAAAAAATCAGGGATAGAATCGCAGGACTTGATGGCCTTGTTATTGGACCCGGTATTGGAACTGCAGAACCTACAAGGATGTTTGTTAAGAAACTCCTTAAAGAATGGGATGGATTTTGTGTAATAGATGCGGATGGGCTGAATAACATCAAACCAGAAGACCTGAAAAACTCAAAGGGAAGATGGATAATCACACCCCACCCTGGAGAGTTTTCACGGCTTACAGGTAAATCCATTGCAGAGATAGAAAAGGACAGGATAGGGAGTGCAGGAGAATTCTCTGAAAAACACGGGGTCATTGTTGTTCTGAAAGGTGTTCCAACAATCATTGCAACACCTGAGGGTTTCATTTACATAAACTCAACCGGTAATTCGGGGCTTTCAAGTGGTGGGTCTGGTGATGTTCTAACAGGGCTCATTGGTGGATTCCTTGCACAGAGTAAATCCCCATCCCTCTCTGCAATTGCAGGTGTTTACATTCATGGCAAGGCAGCGGACATTGCAATGGATGAGGGTGAAAACGAATACTCATTGATTGCTGGGGACCTCCTTTACTTTATTGGCGATGCTATAAACAGCCTTGAAGAGGAGGAATAGTGCTCTGCGATACAAGACTTCTTCTAAATATGGCGAAAGATAGGGGGGTCTGTGCCTTCAATATATATAATTTTGAAATACTCAAGGCCATTGTTGATGTGGCAGAGGAGTTGTTGATCCCAGTTATTATTCAGGTGTCTGAGGGAGGACTTGAGTATGGAGGTGGTCTTTCACTGGTGAACCTTGTTAAGACCCATCTCAAAGGAACAAAGGCGCCCTATGCCCTGCACCTTGACCATGGCAGAGATATTGATGTTATCAGGTCTGCCATAAAATGGGGATTCACATCCATCATGGTTGATGGCTCACACCTTCCCTTTGAGGAGAACCTGAAATTTACACAGATGGTGGTTGATA
The DNA here is from genome assembly GCA_021163525.1 of Caldifarciminota bacterium. Classification (GTDB taxonomy): domain Bacteria; phylum Hydrothermota; class UBA3072; order UBA3072; family B12-G15; genus B12-G15. Next base: position 1,376 of record JAGGTX010000034.1, on the reverse strand, counting down.
TTGCCCACAGGGCAGGAATACCTGTTGAGGCTGAACTTGGAACCATAGGTGGAACAGAGGATAAAATAACAGGGGATATGCACCTTGTTGACCCTGCAGAGGCGGAGATTTTTGTAAGCAAAACAGGGGTTGATTTCCTTGCACCTGCTGTTGGAACTTCTCATGGTGCCTTTAAGTTCAAAGGGAAACAGGAAATTAGATTTGATTTGATTGAGGAGGTGTCAAAGAGGACGGGTGTTCCCCTTGTTCTTCACGGTGCATCTTCCCTTCCAGGATGGTTGCTTGATGAGGCAAAAAGGAGTGGGGTGGATGTTGAAGGGATGAATGGTGTTCCATATGAGGTTCTGAAAGAGGCAGTAAGAAGGGGCATAAGAAAACTGAATGCGGATACCGACCTGAGGATTGCATTCATTACAGGCTTGAGGAATTCATTGATTGAGAATCCAGGTGTTATTGACCCGAGAAAACATCTAAACAGGGGTATGGAATGGATAAAGAGAATTGTAAGGGAGAGAATGGAGATACTGTGGAACCCGTGAGCGTGTTTGACAGGTTTTACAGCATAGTGAAACGATTGAGAAGGGATTGTCCCTGGGACAGGGAACAGACCTTTATGAGTCTTTCAGAGTATCTTATTGAAGAAGGGTATGAACTGGTTCACGAGGTAAGGGAAGACAACATTGATGGTGTGAAGGAAGAACTTGGTGATGTCCTCCTTGTTACACTGATGCTACTTGCATTACTTGAAGAAAGGGGATTTGACCATAGAAGTGTAGTGGCGGGTGCAATTAACAAGATTATTGCACGGCATCCACATGTTTTTGGTGAAGACAGGGCAAAGAGTGCTGAGGAGGTTCTTGAGAAGTGGGAGAAGAGGAAAGGGAAAGGCTGGAAGGAGATTGGGGTTGGGCTTCCTGCATTGATTCGTTCCTATCGATTACAGGAGAGGGCCTCAAGAAAAGGTTTTGACTGGGATGATGTTTCAGGTGTTTATGAGAAGATTCACGAGGAAATAGAGGAGATAAAAAGGGCAGAATCTGAAAATGAGAAGAGGGAGGAACTTGGGGACCTCCTCTTTGTTGTAAGTCATCTGGGTAACTTTCTTGGCATAAATCCTGAGATAGCCCTTCAGGAGGCCTGTGATAAATTTGCACGAAGGTTTGATAAACTTGAAAAAATTTTGAAAGAGAAAAAAATAGAAAAGAGAGACCTTGAAACACTTGATAGAATCTGGAATCAGGTGAAGAATGAGGAATAATTTACTGCAACCGCAATTGCGTATTCACCATGGTGGGATATGCTCAATATGATTTTTCTTGCAATTTCCCCATTTATAACCACCACAGGTCTTCCACCAGAGAGAATGGATATGGATT
>JAGGTX010000048.1 GCA_021163525.1 Caldifarciminota bacterium | reverse complement strand
GCATCAAGGGTATCCTTCCCATCCGATGGCTCAATCTCACCCGACGATATTGAGCAGGTGTATGCTGTAACACTTGGTGGAAGATACTTCTTTACATACTTCCTCTCATTGGATGCAGGTGTGTTGTACAGGAGTGACTTCAGAGGCCCTGCTGATGCTGTGATAAATGTAATTCTCAACCTTGCAGTGCCACTTGGAAAGGCAATACAAAAATGATGTTGCTATTATTAATAGCCCTTGATACCCTCACCGTTGCTGTGGCTGACTTTGAAAACCTTGGGGGGATTGAAGAGGGTTATGCCAACGCCTTCCCTTCAATGCTTATTACCACCCTTTCAAAATACGAAAATATAAAGGTGCTTGAGAGGGAGAGCCTGCGTAAGGCACTTGAAGAATTCAGGATACAGACACTCTCCGGGATTGACCCTGATGCATTCAGAAAATTGGGGGATTGGCTTGGTGCTGATGGAATAATTACAGGGAGTTTCACGGTTATTGATGGTGCTATAAGGGTGGATGCAAGACTCATTGATACAAAAACAGGGATTGTTCTTACAGGGGTAAGTTATACATCCAGAAATAAAGAGGAGATACCTGATTCAATTGCCTCGCTTATAACCTCCTCCCTTCAGATGGATGAATCAAAGGGAGAGGGAACAGTTGAAATCTATTTCAGATTAACATACACCCCACTTGCAACGGGGAAGATATACCATCAGATAATAAGGTTGTATATTGATGGCGTTTACATGGGAACATCTCCACCTGTCAGGGATGTAAATAAATGGGTAAAAATCTTTGCACTTAAATTGAAACCTGACAGGATGTATAAATTAAAACTTGAACACGGATATGTTGAGAAGGGGAAATGGCTTGGGCCCTATGACATGCAGCCTGAAACATTTAGTATTTCACTAAAACCTGGAGAGAGCCACATAATAAAGTATGAATTTGTGAAAGGAAGTATAAAGGACTTTTTCAAATTTATAAATAGATAAAAGTAAATGACGGAATTTTTTGAAAAATTTATTGATTTATTTATTTTTTTTGTTAATCTTTATTTATGGAGCGACTGATTGAAGGCGTTTTGAAAAGATATAGGGGTCCGGGGGATATTGATGAAAATGAGTTGGAAGAAGTTTCTGCTTCTATAGAAAACTTCCTGGAATACGCTCGTAGAAAAGATAGACCACCCATTGAAAAAGCCATTGAGATCGGTAAACTTCTCCGAAGTTTTGGTGCACCTGTGGAAGGATACAAACTCATGATGGCTGATGCAGAATATTACCGTGAGATAGGGAATGAAAGGCTCTATTGGAACAGGCTCTACTATGCACATTCGTTCATGGTAACGGGATATCCCACACAAAAAATAGAGGAAAAATTGAATGAGTACATAATGGCCCTGAGGAGAAACAAAAGTTATGTTTATTTTCTCCCTCTTTTTCTCAATGTTAAAGGAAATATCCTACATATATACAGGGAAAAATATGAAGAGGCAGAAGAGGTATATAAAGAGGCACTTGAGACCATACAGACCTTTGATGAATCACATTATTCTGAATTCACCATGAAAGACTATCACTGGTCATTGAAGGCTATTGTGAATAACTATGTGGATATGTTACTCAAGATTGAAAGGAATCAGGAACAGGAGAAGAAACTTGAACTTTTGAGGGGTTTGCTTGAAGAGGAGGAGAAGGAACTCCCCTATATAAATCTCCTTTCCCTTATCAACAAGGCAGAGATTGAAATTTCAAGAAAAAATCTTGAGGTTGCTGAAAGGTATCTCAAAGAGGCAGTAATAAAAATGGATAGAAAGTTTGAAGGATTTATCCTACCCAGTGTAAATAGAGATTATGGATTAATTTGGGCAATAAAGGGTGATATTGATAAGGCGGTCAAATACACAATAGCCGCATTTGGAAACTCTGCCTATTATGGAAACAGCCTAACAGAAACAGAATCACTTGAGGCTATTCTTAAAATCTTCAGTATGTTATCCAATGAGGTTCGTGGAGAGGACCGATTTGAGTTTTTCAAAAAGAAGGGTCTGATAGATGCATTCCTGAACATACTCAGTTACAAAGACTGGGTTCTTGGCGCAGAGCACTCTCCAGATGTTGCACAGTTCTCAAGACTGATCTCCGAACACCTGAATTTCTCAAAGGAAACAAAAAAATCAATAGGTTTTGCAGCCATGCTCCACGATGTAGGGAAGATTATGATTCCCTGGTATACCCTGAATAAGCCAGCTCCGCCTGATGAAATAGACTGGGATTTAATACAGGCACATGTTTATGAAGGATACAGGATTGTGAAGAAGCTCGGTTTTGACAGGGAGGCTGAATGGATTCTTGAACACCATGAGAGGTGTGATGGTTCAGGGTATCCTTTAGGCAAAAAAAATCCATCACTTGAATCACAGGTTATAGCAATCAGTGATACCTTTGATGCTGCAATATCCCATGGAAGAAGATACAGACCCCCCAAAACAGCAGAGGAAGTGCTTGAGGAAATAGAGGCAGACAGGGGGAAATTCTATCCAGAGGTGATTGAGGCACTCAGGAAGGCATTACCATCAATGTGAATGGGTGATTTTTATCACCTTCCCTTTACTATCAATCGTTGCCCTTATAACCTTCTCTATTTCCTGCCCATCCTCTGTCTTAAAATACTTCCTGAACACTGCAACCCAAACCTTTGATGGCTTTCTGGGCCTTATCCTTGCCTTTTCATAGGTGGAATCAGACACAACCATCTCCCTCTCCTCAATGTGGGGAGGAACATCTGCAAATTCTGGAAAATCCTTTATTATCTCATCCCTTGCAATCCTCTCAATGTCTCTCCTGTCCATTTCCTACCTCCTGTATCTTGTGAATGGGTCACCAAGGAAGACAAATTGTAAAAGTGTCTTCTGGTCATCCTCATCAAGGAAACCCTGTGTTTTTATCATTGTCCTGAAAAATTTATGCCTTGCATTATTGAAGGCCTTACCAGCAGGTCTTC
>JAGGTX010000123.1 GCA_021163525.1 Caldifarciminota bacterium | reverse complement strand
TGCGAATTCTGGGTAACTTTTATCGAAACTTTTTGGTATAATGTAACCTTCTTATATTCAAAAGATTGTGTATTCTAACGAATACACGAATACATGCACCGTCCCCACCCCCTAATACCTATCCCTAATTTTGCTTTTAAAAGTGCTTTAACTATTTCTTCAAATTGAAAACTTCCCAATTTATAAAGGTTATATCTCATCACTAAAAGCTCCTTCTACAATTTTTATCTCTTCCTCTGTTAATCCGTAAAGTTCGTAAACTAACTGGTCAATCTGGCGTTCGTATTCTTTAACTTTTGCTTGTTTCTCTGGATTTTCAAGATAGTCTTCAGATTGGGTGAGAGAGAGAATGTCGCTGACAATGTTTATAAAAGGTTTCTGCTTTTCTTGAGAAATTTGTTTTATTGGTAATTTACCAATATAGTAAGAATCAAAGTGCATAGTTCTCACAGCTCTGTTATAAACAAACCAGTAATAAAACCATGAAGCTAATGTAGAATTTATCAATGCAAGTATATATTCATAACAAAATCTATCAGTAGTTAAAAAAGTATTCATAACAGTATCAAATGAAAGGTAACCTCGCTTGTCCAAGGTAGACATAACTATTATTCGGTCATATGGGTTGCGAACGTGTGCAACAATATTTTGCGAAACAATTTTAGGTTTTTTTAGGGGGACGGAGGATAAATCTATAAATCTATCCTTTATCTAACTGAAAGTTAGACGGATAAACAAACTGTCAGATTGTCCACCTAACGTCCCCGAAGAGTATGTCAGGCTCCCATCCGTAGGGATATATGGGTGTGGTGGTTTCTGGGTAGTATGTCTGGAGCCATTTGCGTGCTGTTTCTGTCTTGGTCATTATTCGGTGGTTGGCGAGGTCTATGCTATTGTCAGGGAACCAGTCCTGTCCGAATCCTGTACAGTATATTCCGTCGTAGGCGGTCTCTGTGCTTCAGCTGTTGGTCTTGGTCTCTGCGAGTATTTTCCACATTGTTAATGGTTCTCCTCCTGTGATGTGCGCGAGTGCTTTGCCTGTGTAGGTCCCCGGGGTCAGGCATACACTTTCCACCTTTCCATCCAACCCACTCATCACCAGTCACTTCCCCACCTCTGCAATGGGGAAGACATATAGTTTCCAGGAAGGATACACCCTCTTATAGAATTATCGCGGCTGACCAGTGGTTCCTACAGGAAAACCGTAGTTACAAAACAGCGGGAACATTATTTTTTAAGTCAATGATTGAATCCTTGTATTTTTAGTAGTATGCCTGCCTTTATCATGCTCTTGAAAAACCTTTCAGTATATTCCTGTCTCATTTTTCTAAATTTTCCTCCCATAAGTTTTTCAAGAGAAATACCCTTGCTTTCCACCCCCAGAATTGCAAGGGATTTTATTGCTGCTCCATCTGCAGAACAGAATGTAAACTCATCTTTTAACACATAATAAATAGCCTCTAATTCGCCTGGATGGAGTTCAATACCGTATTGACCAATTCTTTCTTTTAATTTGCCCGCTTCTTCTATATCCAGAGATTCAAGAATTCTTAACCTTTTGTTTTTCTGATATAAAGAAAGATTTATAGAAATCCTTTCCCCTGTGTCTTTGTCAATAAAATATTTAACTTCATCAAATATTGCCCTGGGGAGATATATAGTGTAGGAGTTAAATAGTGAATTAATTTTTTTAATCTCTGCAAGATATATTAAAACATTGGCGTCCACAATTACCAATTTCAATATAGACTATCCTTTCTCAAGTTTAAAGAGAAAATAATCAACTTCTGCTATATTTCTACCAAGAAATTCTGCAAGCTTCATCTTGCTGATTAAATTCAACCTGAACGCTTTTAAAGCAAGGGATATATAGTTATCTGGAAGTTCTTCTATCTCTTTAAATACTTTGTCCGTCTTGCCATACTCCTTCTTCCACAGATTTTTAAACAAAATTTTTAACTTCCTGCTGTTTAAGAGATTTTCCTTTCTTTTTTCATCTATGAGTTTGAGATTATAAAGCCTCCAGATCAATGCATCCGGTGAAACGCGGAATACATTTGCTGCAAGATAGGCAATGTCAAAGTTATCTATTTTTTCAGGATCTCCAATTTCTTCCATAAGAACACTTTCAGGAATAAGAAGATGGGCGGCAAAGGCGTCTGCGAACTTCTCTACAATACTTTTACCCTTTTCTTCGTTGTCATAGATTTCTTCAGGATTGTATAAATCCCAGGTGAGAAGATGAAAAAATTCATGAGCAAGATTGAATGTCATTCTCCAGGGAATGGATTGCACCTCAGCAGAGTTTAACAGTATTGCTCCACCGAATTCATCAACAAAGCAGGCAGACGAACCGCTTCTGCCAAGATTAAAAAGAAATATTAAAATACCATTGTCTTCAAGTGTTTGTAGGAGAATTTTTCCTGGAAATGAGGACAGGTTATACTCCTTTCTAATTTCTTCAGCAAATTTTTCGGGAAATTCATAAGAACTTATAGGATAATCCCTTTTCAATGATACCGTACTATATGGTTTGAATTTCTTTACAGTTGCTCCTGTTATATCCAATAGATGTGCATAGTTCTTACAGTATCGTTTTAATAAAGATTCAAATTTTTTGCACTTCTTGACATTCAAACACTTCCTCCACAAAACACGACTCTCCTCTTGCTCTTCCAGAAAATAATCAACTGATAGACCAAGTGCTTTTGAAATTGCATAAAGATCTGCTATGGTTATCCTTCTTTCACCATTTTCTATATTTAAAAGTGTTTGATAGTTTGTATAACCGGCACGCCTGGAAAGATTTTTGAGTGTCAAACCCCGCGCCTTCCTTTCCTCCCTGATCCTTTTCCCAATTTCTTTATAAATATCCATCACACCTCCTTTTGGTTTGTTTTATTATAATATTTTTTTATAAATTGTCAATAAGTTATTAATTAATATAAAATTGTGTTATATTTTATGCTTTATCACAAACACAAAGGAGAAGAAAAGATGGGGTTATGGGATAATCAGTGAATTTTGAGTGGGATTAAGCAGGTATTCAAATAAGGGTATTCCTGTAACTCTCATTTCCCCTTTCTTTATCTCAAACCTGGATTTTCTGGTTATAACCATCCCTTCACTAATTTTAAATTTTTTCATAAATGCAAAGAGTCCAGAGAGGTCTTTTCCCTTTATCCTGTCTCTGTATTTCACTTCAACAGGTATGACCTTACCATTGGTGAATATACAGTCCACTTCCCTTTTATATGGATCTCTGTAAAAGAATTTTGCATCTCTGGCAATAAGTGTTTCAATGAGTTTTCCAGGATTCCTCATTACCTCTGGATTTATGGCACAGGGAAAAGAAGGTAAGGAAGGGTAGAATTTCTTTTTCTTCCTGGAACTCGCAAGTTGATTTCTTGAGTAGTTGTAAAGGGTGAATATAAGAAAAGATTCGTTTAAATAATGGAGATAGGATTCTATTGTCCTTCTGTCCCTCTGAAGTTCATCTGCTAAGTCTTTGTAATCCAGAAGCATTCCCGGGGAGAAGGAAATCATGTTGAGGAGTTTTCTTAAAACCACTGGCTCATGAACATTGAAACCTGCTACTATATCCCTGTAGATAACTCGCTCAAAAATGGATTCTTCAAAATATTTTCTCAGGACCTCATTATCATCTTCCTCAATCATCTCAATTATCCCTCCAGTTTTAAGATAGTGGAAAAACACTGGCTCAAGAGTGTTATAATATATTTCCAGTCTCTCAATATCAATCTCCTTGAATCTCAAATATTCACGAAAACTCAGGGGGTTTAAAGTGAAGAAAAAAATCCTTCCAGCAAGACTTTCGTGCCCCTTTTTGCAATCTCAAGCCCAGAAGAACCCGTGATTATAAACTTCCAATCAGGATGGAGGTCGTAGTATATTTTCAATTTGTTCTGCCAGTCTGAAACCTTCTGTATTTCATCAAACAGAATAAAAATCCTTCCCTTAACCTCTCCTTTCCCGCGAGAGAAGGTTCAACCTTTCCTGTCAACCACCAAACATTCCATCTCTCAAGTTTTATATCCATATACCCTCCAATGTTCATATTTTAATAATTTATATACATTATAATGCACAAGTTTTTGAAATTGTCAGCCCTTCCTACCTGAAGGGTCTACTCGTGGACCCCCCTCCCGAGGACGGAGGATAAAAAGATCAATTCTTCAATTCCTTCCTCTTTGTAGTATTACCAGTCCAATCCTCAAGCATATCAAAAAGATTTTTTCCGAGCCAGATACTTCTTCAACAAATCTTCTCTCTGTTATACTATTCTTTATCCCGGTAAAATACTCCCCAACGTTGCTGTAAGAATAGGTGGTTCCACCGGATTCCTTTGCATTTTTATACAGTGATGCGGATTTAAGCATGCACAGGTATTATTTAGCTTCCTGGCAGAAACGTGATGGGGTGTATCTTTACTGGCGTGAATGTGATTCACTGGATTATCAGTGGCATGTGGATAATGAGCCACCAGTATTGAGTGTATATGGAGGTGGGAGGGTTGTGCGGTAGGGTAAAGTGTAGTGAATATCTGACAGTAACAGGTGAATTTGAGGTTCTGGACAGTGTTGGGGTAATAGACTATGTGAGGAGTGTGAGGAAGGTATCATCAAGGTATGTGAAGAAGAGGGGATTAAAGCCAGAGGAAATACCTGATTGAATTTTGGTAAGGAGTTGTGGTTCAGTGCAGGAGGGATAAAAGGTGGGACAGTGGAGGTTGAGGTTTATGACATAACAGGCAGGTGAGGCGGATGGAGGCGAAGGCAGGAAGCACTGGTAGGATAACAGGGCTTCCTTCAGGTGTATATTTTGTGCGTATAGGAAAAAGGATATTCAAGGGGGTGATAGTAAAATAGTGTCTTTGCCCTGTTTTTAATTAAAAACGATTTTCAATAGATTTTATGGTAAAAATTCGTGCCTTAATTGATTTTTAGGGGTATAGCCTTGACTTTTGAGGTCTTATAAGGTATTATAATAATGCGGGGGCGACCTGGTCTCGACGGTGGAGAATTGGGCCAGAGACTGCATGCCGAGCTGCTGCACGCTCGTAAAACCTGCAGCAAAAAACAACTGCCAACGCAGACTACGC
>JAGGTX010000002.1 GCA_021163525.1 Caldifarciminota bacterium | reverse complement strand
CAGCAATTCCTCTATGGGCAGTCCATTCAGGTGCAATCAGGTAATCCTTATGCGCGTAACCTGAAAGCCTGTGAATAATAATACCCTCCCTCAGATTTTTGAGGAAGAGGATGGCCTTTTCTGCATATTCCTCTGGTGTCTCAAATACCTTTACTTCACCCTTTGAATACATCCTGGCAAGAACAGTATTTTTTACCACATATAGATGGTGGAGTTTCACACCGTCAATCCCCCAATCAGAAATTGCCCTGGCAGTTTTTATAAAGTCCTGGTCATCTTCACCAGGGAGCCCAATGATTATATGTGCAAGGACATTTATGCCTTTCCTCTTTTTTGCCCTTATAATTGCATCCATGGAATCCATTGTAGTGTGATGCCTGTTAACCAATCTCAGTGTGCTGTCATTAACAGTTTGAACACCTATCTCTAACCATAGATGAGTCATTGAAGCCATTTCTTCAATTATGTCAAGAATCTCTGGTTGGAGACAATCAGGCCTTGTTGATATGGATATGCCAACCACACCGTCTATATCAAGAACAGATGTATAAAGTTTTTTAAGGGTTTCTGGAGGTGCATAAGTGTTTGTGTATGCCTGGAAGTAAACGATGAACTTGTTTATCCCTCTTCTTTTCAATCTTTCCCTTCCACTCAGGACCTGCACCCTTACAGGAAGTTCAGGCTCAACATACCTTGCACGGGAACCCCCCTCATCACAGAAGATACAGCCACCAACCCCCTTTGTTCCATCCCTGTTGGGGCAGGTAAATCCTGCATCCACTGGAATCCTGTGAACCCTTTCTCCAAATAGATTTTTCCAGTACTCTGATACGAATAAAAGTTTATTCATCCCCAGATATACTCATGTATTCCCTGAATTTTTCAGGGTATTTATCCTTAACAAATTCTGCAAGTTCCATATAAAGTTCCTTTATGAATCTTTCAGGTCTCCACTTTTTCAGTGTTTTTATACCCTGAATAAATTCTTTTTCCCCATCTTCAATCCTCCCAAGGGTGAAGAGGATTCTACCACAGTAGAGGGAGGCAATTCCTTTATGAATAGGGGAACCAATCTCTTTTGCAGCATCCCTGCACGATTCTAAATATTCTTCTGCCCTTTTATCCCCTTTCAGTGCATAGAGTATCCCTAATTCTCCCTTTACCTGAATAAGGGCTTCAGTGTCTTTGAGCACCTCCATTTTTTCCTCAGCCTTTCTCAGAAATTCAAGGGCCTTTTTGATGTTTTTCTGCTTTCTATATATTGTCCCGAGTGATGCAAGCGCTGTTGAAATCTCCCTCTGTGCATTTATCTCTTTGAAGATCTGTAAGGCATCAGTGTAATATTTTTCAGCATTCTCCAGATTTTTCAATGAGAGTTCAATGTTTCCAAGACCCGTGAGTGCAATCCCTTTCCATTTTTTGTCTTTGAAAATTTTATAGAGTTCAATTGCACGATTGTAGCACCTTCTTGCCTCATTATATATCCCCTTTACCCTGTAAACATCCCCTATTGTTATGCTCTCAATTGCTTCTCCCCTTATATCACCCACCTGTTGAGAAATCCTGATAGCCCTGTTATAGAATTCAAGTGCCCTGTCATATTTACCAAGAGAAAAGAACACATTACCAAGGTTGCCAAGGACCTGATGAATATATATGAGATTTCCTGTTTCCTCTGCAAGCTCAAGTGCCTTTGAGTAGTTTTCTGCTGCTCCACTGTAATCACCTTCCACAACAAGAATCAGGGCCAGATTATTTAGAGATGCCGTAATACCATTTTTGTAGCCTATCCTGCTTGAGGTTTCCAGGCAATTCCTGAAATAGTTTTTGGCCTTAATATACTCACCTGTTGCCCTGTAAACACTACCAAGATTACACTGGGTTTTTGCAAGCTGGGCAAGATTCCCCGATTTCTGAAGCAGTTCAAGGTTCCTTTTGAAGAATCTGATTGCCCCTTTATAGTCACCCGTGGTCCAATTCAGGACACCGAGAAGATTGTTTATTTCCAACTCAGTTTTCAAGCGATTATCAGATTTTCTCACCCTTTTTATGTCCTTCTTTGCATTGTTTACCATTTCCATTGCCTTTTCAGAATTTCCCATTGTTCTGTAAACCCATGCCTTGGTGAGGCATACCCTGGAACTCAGGAGATTTTTGTTTGTCTTTACTTTACCAAGGAGTTTATCAAGTTCACTGAATAAACTTACGCACTCCTCCAGTCTTCCCAGTTTCTCAAGTGCTTCAATTTTTCCCATAAGTGCCTCAACCTTTGTCTCTGTATCTGGAAGATTATACATCCTGTCATAAACATCAAGACTCTCCTTTGCCCTTCCCTGAAGATGGAAAACCTCACAAAGCCCTTTATATGCCTCCCTAAGTGAATCATATTGAAGGATGTTATTCTTGACCATTATGTCAACGGCATTCTGGAAGAGGCAAATTGCTTCATTACCTGCAAACCTTTCAAGTGCCTGCTTTCCTGCAAGGAGTGAATAATGGATGGCCTTGTTCCACTTCTCACTGACAGAAAAATGGAACGCAAGGCTGCCATAGAATTCTTTTATTCTATCCTGATAAATCTTCTCAATCACATTCCCAATTTCATAGTGGATTTGTTTTCTCTTTTTCCTGAGTATTGATTGATAAATAACATCCCTGATTATTGCGTGTGAGAATATATACTCAAGTTCTTCAATGTTTCCTGGATACACAATTCTTTCAGATGCAGTTTTTTCAAGTATCCCCTGAACAGGTCGTCTTAAAATCTTTTCAACAATTAGGGAGGAGAAATTTATACCAATTGAACTACCCACCCTTAAGGTCTCTTTGGCCATATTGCCAAGCCTGTCAATCCTTGCCATTATCATTGAAAATATGTTCTCAGGGAATATGTTCTCTATGCTTTTCTCAACAGGATACCATTTATCGTCTGTCTTCTTTATCAACCCTTTTTCTTTAAGATATAGTATAAATTGCTCTATATAGAAAGGATTACCTTCAGACCGTTCAAGAACATTCTTCTCCAGTTCAGAGGACAGGCTTCCTTCTTTCAGGATTTCTTCAATCAGACTTTTTGATGCCCTATATGATAGGCCTTTGAGTGTTATCTTTTTTACACTGTCTTTCCTGAAGGGGAATTCAGGATGCTCAGGTCTTGAAGAAAGAATAAATATTGTGTTTTTGAGAACCCTTGAGAGGTATTCAAGTGCCT
>JAGGTX010000244.1 GCA_021163525.1 Caldifarciminota bacterium | reverse complement strand
GGGCTCTCCACTCTCTCTAACAGAATAGACCTCCGGTGGTGTTTTACCCTCGTTCCCCACACAGAAGGGACAAAATCCCTTACTTATCCTCAGTCCCCTTTCTCCGGCAAAGTCATCCGGTCTTTTTGCCCTTTCAGTGGCAATAATCACCCATCTACCAATAACAGGGTCTTTTCTTAATTCAGGCATCTCTCCTCCATTCTTTTGGCATTACAATAACACCTTCCTGTGTAATCTCCACACCATATCTTTTAAAGTTCTCCATAAAGTTCTTGTCTTCAATTCTGTTGTTCTTATCAATAATACAACCCTTTATATAAACAGAATCACCGATCAATACATCGTTAAAGACTATGCTATCCTCTATAATTGCCCCTTTTTTCACAATAACCCCTGGTGAAATTATACTGTTTTTTACCTTTGCTCCCTCTATCCTGCACCCGTTGGATATAAAGGAATTCTCAACCATTGAATTTCTTGATATGTATGCTGGTGGAAGGGAAGGGTGGTATGTCCTTATAGGAAATTCACCATCGTAGAGGTCAATCGGAGGATTACTGCTCAAAAAATCCATGTTTGTTTGATAATAGGAGTCAAGTGTACCAATGTCCCTCCAGTAGCCATCAAAAACATAGGCACAAACCTTTTTACCATGTGAAATCAACATGGGTATAACATCCTTCCCGAAGTCATGGGAACTGTATGCATTCCTGTGGTCCTCAATCAATGCCTGGACAATAACCTCTGTTTTTGCAAGATAGATACCCGCATTAACAAGTGAATACCCGGGTTTACCTGGAAACTCCGGTGGCTTTCCAGGTTTTTCGTGAAAAGAAAGCACCCTTCCCCTTTTGTTCACCTTAAGCACCCCAAACCTGCTTGACATTCTGGCTGGATAAAGCAGGGCAACAAGTGTAAAATCTGATTTTGATTTTTTATGGAATTCAAACAAATCTTTGTAATCCATCTTATAGATGTGATCCCCTGAAAGGATCAAAAGATATTCAGGCCTCTCAAGCTGGAGTGTATAGATATTCTGGTAAACTGCATCTGCTGTCCCTTCATACCATTTCTCTCCATACCTGTGCTGGGCTGGTAAAGAGTATATATACCCATCAACATCATACTTGAACAGGTCCCATGCAATCCTTATGTGTCTGTCAAGGGAAAGGGATAGATATTGGGTCAAAAGGACTATCTTCCTCAATCCAGAATTCACTGCGTTTGAAAGGACAAAATCAATGATTCTATAAACACCCAGAAAGGGAACTGCTGGTTTTACCCTGAACTTTGTCAGGGGATACAGTCTTGTTCCCTTTCCACCTGCCAGAATAAATACCATAACGGATTTTGCAAAACTATACATTGAGAAGTTCCTTTACCTTGTTAACAAGTTCTTCCATGGAAGAGGACTTGATCAGGTATGCATCTGCACCCCAGGTGAGAAAATTGTCCTTGTATGAGCCATACGCTGTATTGATTATAACCTTCACATCCTTCTTCTTCTCAAGGAGCCTTGCAAGCGTCTCTATACCATCCATAACCGGCATCCTGATATCCAGTATCACAAGGTCGTATTCTTTCTTTCCAAACTTCTCCAGTGCCTCCTTCCCGTTCTCGGCACCATCAACATCAAAACCTGCATCACGGAGAACATCAATATAAAGATTGAGGATGTCTTCCTCGTCCTCAACAACCAAAATCCTCTTATCCATTCTTATCACCTCCTCTCTGGGGAAGATACACGCTAACAGTTGTGCCCTTCCCCTGCTCTGATTCAACTTCTATTCTTCCATTATGTAACAGTATGATTTTTTTTGTAATTGCGAGCCCCAATCCAAGACCCTGCATCTTCGTTGTGTGGAACGGGATAAAGAGATTCTTCAACATCTCTGGAGGTATTCCTGGACCATTGTCCTTAAACATAAACAACACATTCCCATTCTCCATCCTGCATTCTACCTGAATTATTCCACCATCCTTTAATGCCTCAATGCTATTCCTTAAGATGTTGAGGAATGCATGTTCAAGGAGTGAAGGGTCACCGTAAAACTCAATATCATCTTCAATATGAAGTTTGAGTTCAATATTTTTTCTCCTTATCTCTATGTCAAGGAGGGAGTATAGATATTCAAGAAACTCTTTTACCTTCAATTTCCTGATGTCGGGCTCAGGGCTCTTTATATACTCAGAGAGATTCTTAATTATCGCCTCCATTCTCCTGGCAGTTCTCAGAATTGTCTCAACCTTTGGCAAAAGAACAGGTGGTAAATCCTTTGACCTGTATAAAAGTTCAGAATATCCCCCCACTATTGTTATAGGAGTTCTCAATTCGTGTATGAATGTGGAAGCAATTTCACCCAGAGCAGAAAACTTTTCAAGTTTCAAAACCCTGTTATGATACTCCTGCAATTCACTGTATGCCTTTTCAAGTTCATCCTGTTTCTTCTGGAGTTTCTCAAACAGGATTGTCCTCTCTATAACATTTGATGCAAGTGCTGCATATAGTTCAAGGGTTCTTATATCAGTCTCCGTTATCGGATCCCGGTTGAACTTGTTGTCAACTATGATAACACCAAGTGGATGGTTTTCACCCCTTAAAGGGACTATGGCAGCAGGGAGATAATCTATCACACTTTTGAACGCATCCGGTAACTCTTCGGGTTTCTCTATCTTAACAGGTCCATCATCAAAGAAACCATCAGGCACATTATCCATTGAAATTTCAACAACTCTGGATGGTTCAAGGTCAAAGGTTTTCTCTTCACAACTCTTCAACAGGTCCTCAAGTCCATGTGGTCTTTTTGAAATCTCCTCCCAGACCCTGTATGCCTCTTCCTCTGTCTCAGCACCAATCTTCATTCGGAGAGAGAGGACACCCCCTTTATTCTCATACAGAAAGGCCCTGTTAAAGGCAAGCCCTTCACCAGCAGTAAGGGCTGTCAGGATTTTACATAATGCCTCTTCAGGTGCAAGAGAAAGGTGAAGTTCCCCTGAGATCCTCCAGAGTTTCTCAAATTCTATATCCATCAGGTATATAATAAAATCTTAGTGTTTACTGTCAAGTTTAAGGTTTGCTCCTTTTATTTTAAACTCAACATTCAGATGGATTAATTTTCTAATAGGATACTCAAAATTCTCCAGCCGTGATTGGATGGTTTCAATATCCGGAAGCAGCCCATTTGTTTTAAAAAAGAATATAGCCTCTTTATAAAATCTCTCTTCAAGTTCCTTCCTCAAATCTTCGTTCTTCATGAACATAGAGGCAACCTTCATCATTCCCGTCTCCCTTGTGAAAAATCGCAGGGATGAAAGGTCAACAGAATAATCCAGAACCGTGGGGAAGGGCAGGTGTACAATGACCTTCTGTGGTTTCACTTCAATGGATTCTGGTGTCAACCTTGAAAGGTCAATGCCATAATAAACCTTCACGGTTCCAATCAGGTAACCACTCCTTGTCCCAATACCTGGAAGCACCTTCTTTTCTTCCACCACCACCTGGGTTACAAGCCTGTTTGTAACAAGGAATGCCATTTTCTCATTCTTTAACACAGTGATGGTTGTTCTCTGTATCTTCTCTGGCTTGATAATCGCAACAATGGTTCCCCTGTAAACAATCAGAAGAACAACAATAAGTATCAGCAGTAAAAGGAAAAGTATCCATTTTATATTCCTCATCCTCTATCCCTCCTTGAAAACAGTAAAAGGCTCCTCAGCTCTTCAACTGTTTCTGCTTCTATCCATCTCTTCACAAAATCACCTGTCTGCATTATCTGAGCAATTGCCATTAGTGATTTCAGATGCATTTTTCTTTCATCAACACTCCCAGCAAGAACAAATGCAATATAAACAGGGTCTTCCTCCCCTGGATACAGGATTCCATTCCTGCACCTTACCGGGATTATGGCAAAACTCTTTTCACCAGGAAGTATTATGTGCGGTATCGCAAGTCCGGTTTTAATAACTGTTGAGGAAACCTTTTCCCTCTCCATCAAAAGCTGAAGAACCTTCTTCTCATCAATCCCTGTTCGCTCGGAAATCTTCCTGGAAACTATCCTGAAAAACTCCTCTATTCCCATAGGCCCTTCCAAGTCAAGAATCTCTGCCTTTTTAATCTCTCTATCAAACCTGTCTTCAATTATCTCCTCCCTCTCCTTGATTATCTCCATAAGTTCCTTTTCTATATCCTTTCCCGCAATTTCCTTTGCTTCAAGTTTCTTCAAAAGATAGGAAAAAACAGAGAGTCCCCTTGCCCTATGCCTGGCATATATAAAATACCAGACAACAGCAAATACAAAAAATCCGCATGTAAAAAGCACGGGTATTTTGCCCATTTCAAAAATCAGAAAACCATAAACTATAATACCTGCTATCTGGATATAGGGATAAAGGATTGACTTAAAAACAGGTTTGTAATATGAGAGTTTGCTCTGTCTGAATATGATTATTGAAATATTCACCATAATAAACAGGATAATCTGCATTGTTGAAGCCACCTTAACAAGGGATTTTATATCAAGGAATAGAATGCAAATAAGCATGAACAATCCTGTTATTGAGATTGATACAGCGGGTATCTTCCTCCTTGTAAGGTTTGAAAAGAAAACAGGAAGGAGGTTGTCCCTTGCCATTGCAAATGGAACCCTTGATGCTGAGAGAATACCCGCATTTGCAGTTGTTATAAATGCAGCAAGTGCAGCAAGGGTCATCACAACCTCACCTGGAATACCAAGAACATTCTTTGCTCCAAGTGATAGGGGTGTTAAACTCTGTTTCAACTGTTCAGGGTTTATAAGCCCTATTGTGAGACCAACTGAAATCACATATAGAAGACTGACAACACCAAAGGCAAGAAACATTCCTCTGGGTATTATCACACCTGGATTCTTCACCTCCTCTGCTATACTTGCAACTTTTGTAAGCCCTCCATAAGAGATAAAAATCATACCAGCAGCACCAAATATGTCTCTCCAACCGGAATAAAAGAAGGGTGTATAATAGGCATGGTGGGAGTATCTTATACCCAGTATTGAATAAAGACCGAGTATTATTAAGAGTGACACCACGAGAATCACCTGTAGCCTGATTGCTCCCTTTATGGAGATTATATTGATAAGGGTGAATACCACTGTTAAACCAGCAGCAATGAGTTTAATAGTGTTGTAATCAAGCCCTGGATTGAACAATTTTACAATTGCACCCATTCCAATCAATGCAAAGGCGCTTTTCAACGCAATACTCAACCAGCTGGACAACCCACCAATCATGCCACCGATAGGTCCCATTGACTTTATAACGAAAAAATAGGTACCGCCTGCCTTTGGCATTGCTGTTGAAAGTTCTGCCTTTGTGAGGAGTGTTGGAATCATGAAAACTCCTGCAAGTGCGTATGATATTATAATTGCCGGGCCAACATCACTGAAAACAATGCCAGGGAGAACAAAAAGCCCTGAACTTATCATTGCACCTGCGGCAATGGAAAATATATCTATAAGACCCAGTTGCTTTTTAAGTGCCACCTTTTCTCAATCCCTCCTTACCCTCTTCAAGATTTTTGAATATCCTGTATGTGGGATAGGCAAAGTCAATGTCGTCTTCTTTTGAAAATGCCTTAATTACGTCCTCGTATATCCTGTGCTCAGTTATCCTGCGCATCTTTGGGGAACATATATACCTCATTGTAAGCTTCACCCCATAATCAATAACTTTTGTATAAACAATTGGTGTGAGTGAAGAATAATAAACGAGAAATTTCTGGGCAGCCTCAATCACCTTTTGCTCTGCCTTTTCAGGTAGATTTGCACTGTGTTTCCCAACAATCCCCTCAACAATCTTTTTTGCCTTCTCATAGTTACTTTCATAGGTTATTACAATACTGACTTCATTCCATATGAACCTGAATCCTATGGTATAATTATAAATCTCCTTACTGAAGATATCACGGTTGGGAACATGAACGATCCTTCCTGTGCTCTGCTCACCGTCAACCCAGTTTTCAACTTCAAGCAGTGTAAACTTAAATGCCCTGATGTCAATCACATCACCCTTTAAATCCCCTATCTCTATCCTGTCACCAAGGTTGAATGGCCTCCTTGTGAGAATAAAGAACCATCCTGCAAGGTCTATCAGTAATTCCCTCATGGCTATGGTCAAACCCGCTGTGATAATACCAACAAATGTAGCAAGTGATTGAACCGCCACAAACCATGTTCTCCCAATAAGAAGGATGCCAGCAAAAAAGAGGAGATAATCACCTGCCTTCCTCCAGAGATACTTTGTCTTTATATTCTTAATCTTTTTAACAATCAGTGAATTAAAGAGAAAACGAATACCGAGGAGAACAATTAAAATAGCACCGGTAATAAGTAGCCTTGAATAAACATCCGGAAGGCTCCCCAGGTCAATCGTATTCCTTATGTCCTTTGCCGTCTCAAAAACATTCATGCCTTATTATGAATGAAAAAGGTATTTAAGTCAATAACCTTGAAACAATCCGTATCTCTCTACTTGACAGATAAATGCATGAATATATGATACCCCAAAAGGAGGATTGATGAAAATCCATCTTGTTGTTGGAGCAAGACCCAACTTTATGAAACTTATGCCAGTATATAATAATATAAAAAGAGAGTGTCCTGATTGGGAAACAACAGTGGTTCATACTGGCCAGCATTATGATTACGAAATGTCCCGTGTCTTTTTTGAGGTTCTGAACCTCCCCGAACCAGATGTGTTTCTTGATGTAAGGTCTGGAACACATGGAGAACAGACAGCAAGGGCACTTGAGGGGCTTGAAAAACTCTTTATTAAAGAGAATCCGGATATTGTTATGGTATTCGGGGATGTCAATTCAACCATTGCAGCATCCCTTGCTGCTGTAAAACTTGGAATAAAGATTGCCCATGTGGAGGCAGGGTTAAGGAGCTTTGACTGGTCCATGCCAGAGGAGATAAACAGGATGTTAACGGATAGAATCTCCCATCTCCTTTTTGTTACTGAAAAGTCAGGGATAGAAAATCTAAAAAGGGAAGGAGTTGAAGAAGACAGGATATACTTTGTTGGGAACACAATGATAGACACCCTTATCACCATCCTTCCCCATGCAGACATTTCTGTACTGAATGAATTTGGTCTCGAGGAAAACAACTATATACTTGTCACACTTCACAGACCTTCAAATGTGGACAGGAAGGAACCTCTGAAGAAAATTCTGGGGGTATTGAATCAGTTATCTGCATATCTTCCTGTTGTATTCCCCATCCATCCAAGAACTGAAAAAAGAATAAAGGAATTCAATATTGAAACTGGAGGAATTACCATAATACAACCACAGAACTACAGAAAATTTCTGGCGCTTGAGAGATTCTCAAGACTGGTTATAACCGATTCTGGGGGGATACAGGAGGAAACAACTTATCTACGGAAACCCTGTATAACGGTGAGGCCAAATACAGAGAGGCCTGTAACAGAAGAAATGGGAACAAATGTTGTATTAAGAGATAAACCCATTGAACATTTACTTGAACTCTCAATGAAGGCGATAAATGGTGAATGGAAGGAAGGTGAAATCCCACCACTGTGGGACGGGAAGGCAGGAAAAAGAATAACAGAATCCCTAAAAGGGACGGAGGATAAATCTATAAATCTATCCTTATCTTCTTGAAAATTAAAGAAATAAACAAAATGTCAAAAAGTCAACCTCCGTCCCCGAAGATGTTGATGCTGGAGAATTTTATGGCAGGCAGTAGCATACCCTGAAAGTTTTTTCTCTCCTTTGAAACCTCTTTCACCTTCTTGAACACCCTGTATGAATTACCGGCAATCATGGTATCCTTGACTCTTCCCACCACTTCTCCATTCTTCACCCTGAATGCAAGTGATGCATTCACACTGAAATCACCTGCGATTATATTTGACTGACCTGCTCCGAGAACAGAGTGGACAACAAGTCCATCCTTCATACTTGAAATCATATCCCTGATAGATGTATCGCCTGGTGCAATCTCAATATTTGTAAAATCAGGAAATGGAAGGGATACCCCAGACCTGAACCCATTACCAGTGGGATTCAGCCCCAGTTTTTTTGCAGACCTTAAATCAAGTACGTAGTTTTCAAGAACGCCATTCCTGAATATGTATTTTTTCCTGGTTGGAACACCCTCATCATCAAAAGGACATGTATTAATACCCCATGATTTGAAAGGATTATCAATTATGCTGATTTTATCGGATAGAACCTTCTTGCCGAGTTTACCAGCAAGGGGAGAAGTTCCCTTCATCACATTCTCACCATTGACTCCCCTGCTTATGGGGATAAGAACCGTATGCAGGGCTGATGGCATGAAGATAACATCCTTCTTCCCCTTAACAGGTTTTGCCAGTGTTTTAGACTTTCTGTAAAGGTCCTTGATGTGTCTTTCAATCTGGTTTCTCCTGTCAACGAATTTTGAACATGAGTAAAAATCATAAATCCATGTAACAGAGTCGGCTATTATGGCAAAAACAATGGCCCCAAAGGACCAACCGGTTTTTTTGTATTCCAGTTCAACACCCTCAGTATTGAGAATCTTAACCCTTTTAACACTTTTTCTTAAACTTATATCAATGCTTGCATCACCCAATACTCCCAGTTTATTCAACAGTTCCTCACCCATCTTAATCATTTCTTTTACCTTTATCTTCTCTGTGTCTTCATGATAATACTTTAAACCCCCTTTAATCCTTGCAGGTGAAGGAAGGGAAAACTCTGTCTCAACACCAAGTTTCACGCTCTCAATTGCTGACTCAACCGCTCTATCAAGGTTATCCCCAAATACACTTGAAAAACCCATTTTGCCATTCTTAAATACACGGACACCGTATCCTGACTTCACCTTATCCTCTACAGCATAGAGTCTGTTACTCTTAAACTCAACCGGGGTTATCTCTTTTTCTACATAGAATATTTCGCCTGAATACCCACTCTTTTTCAGTGCCCTTATTGCCCTTTTCATTTTTCACCTCCAATAATAACATCCTTTATCCTTATGTGAGGAGCACCATCACTCACGGGGAGCGGTGCCTGCCCGTTCTTACCACATCCACCAAGGCCTCCAAACAAATGAAGGTCATTCCCTATCATTTCAATGTTCATCAGTGTTTCAAAAACATTTCCGGTGAGAACAACATCCCTCAGCATCTTCTTTATCTTCCCATTCTCAATCAAATAACCCCTTGCCGCAGAAAAGGTGAACATTTCAAGTTCTGTTTGTCCACCATAAGCAGCCACTGCGTAAATTCCCTTTTTTATATCAGAAATCATTTCTTCAAATGGAGTATCCCCATTATCAATGTATGTGCAACTCATCCTAACTATTGGAGGAAAGGTGTAGTCAATAGCCCTTGCATTACCTGTGGGTTCCTCACCAAGAAGATATGCAGTCTCCTTTGAATGGAGTCTCCCTGTAAGTTTTCCATTCTTTATCAGGTATGTCTTTCTTGCTGGTGTTCCCTCATCATCAAAGTGATAAGAGCCCCTCAAACCATACATTTTCCCATCATCTATAACATTGAGGTTATCAGGCCCAAACCTCTTCCCTATCTTCATAATCTCAAAAAGTTTCCTGTTTTCAAACACAAAGTCTGCCTCACTGAGGTGGCCAAATGCTTCATGTATAAAAACACCAGCGAGTTTCGGGTCAAGTATCACTGTATACTTCCCACCCTCAACCTTCTCCGCCTTCAAAAGGTCCACTGCTATTTTTGCAACATCCTCGGCCATCCTCTCAAGGGAAGTAACAGAGTTGAACCCCTCCTGTTCACCGTAGGAATCAAAGGCAGTTTGAACATTCGTCCCATCCCTGGCAAATGCTGTCATTCTTACACCCGTATAAATACGCTCTTCCATTATTTCTGTTCCCTCTGTATTAAAAATCCATCTCCTGTCAAAGTGGTCAAGATATCCCACAACCGTGTTGAATACACCCTTATTTGATAGAAGGATTTTGTTGTATTTTTCAGCCAGTTGTTTCTTTTCCTCAAGTGAGAACCTTCTCGGGTCATCGGGAAGTCTTATCCTTACCGTCTTCTTAACAGGTTTCAAGGACTTCAGTCCACCCTTTTTAGAAGATGTGAGCCTTGCCATTTTTTCAGCCTCTCTCAACTTCTTTTCAAGACCCTTCAGTTCAGTGAAAGAGGAAAATCCCCAACCCCCTCTGTGAAATGCCCTAATATTCCCAAACATTCCATAAGACTTACCTGCGGATTTTAAAACCTTTCCATTAAAATCTACATAAGACTTCTCATACTCTTCAATGTGTATCTCAACATAATCCACGCTCGCCTTTTCCAGCAATCTTTTTATTTCTTCCACTGGCTACCTCCTTCCTATTGCTATGGTCTTTTTATGCACAACCCGTTTTATTCCTTCAAAATCCTTTACACAAACGTTTAAAATATAAACACCTTTTTCAGCCTGTCCACCCCCATTTTTCCTACCGTCCCATCTGAAGTATGCAACATCTCCTCCCGAATCAAAAACCTCCCTGTATATCCTTCTACCCCTCAGGTCAAAAATGGAAACTTCTATATGGTTCCTGACAAAGGGCAGGGGGATTATTGCAAGAAGAACCTCATCCCTTCCATCCCCATCCGGTGTAAAAACACGGGGATAAACATTGAATTCTTCACCTTCATTTTTTTCTGTGAATACGGAGTTTCGTCTTCCTGGTGTTCCTCCTGGATAAACAGAACATGACCATGAAGCCTTTTCTCCTGATGGGAGCAGGGGATTTAATCTCTCAATGGAGTATCCTCTCTCTGTTTCCGTGTATACCACCCTGTCCATGCAGAATGTATCACCCGTGAAAAGCAGGACACTGTCCTCTTCGTTTGAGAGTGATAATGGATGGGTTATCAATTCTGACTCTGGCATACCATATACTGCAAAGAATTCAGTGGAGTCATCAGCCACAATTAAATATCCCAGGGGTGGAACCGATACATCCGGGAGTGTTTTATCCTCAAGCAACCATCCATCTATGGATACAGGATATGCAAGGGTATTGTATAACTCTATCCATTCACATCCCATCTCAGGCGCAGCCATTATCTCATTGATAACCACATCACCCACAACATCTCCAATCCTTATATACTTAAAAACAGAAGAAAAAGAGGTCTTAGCCCTGATAAGATGAACCCCTTCAGAAGGGCTTATGTTTCTGGTTAAAATAAGTGTATCTCCTGGCGGTATACTCAAATCTTGCTTAAATAATACTTCATCATCAGAAAGGTTGGCATCCCTGTTGTAGTCGTCAAAAACAATGAGAGTATCTTCCACTGAATGGATACCAGGGTTTTTCAATACTAATTTGATAAGTGCATCAGAAAGAGAAAATGAAATTATGTAGATCCCATCTCCTATATATATGGAATTTCTTCTTCCAAGTGTTGACCCTGTTGAATCAATTGACAATCCAGTGTTCTCAATGTCTGCTGGAAGGTAAGGGTTGATTCTTTCATAGGAAAACCCATCTTTATTGGCTTCTCCCTGGACAAAAATATCAATTGTATCCCCATTCTGATTTATTAAATAGACTGTATCCTTTGAACTCAATCCGTCACCAATGGTTGTGTCATCCACCCTGAGCACGATTGTGGAATCTGTAAACCTGTATGGTTGTAGATGGGTTCCATCCCCTGAATCCACATACTCAGGGTCAAGGATAACACCATAAAATCCTGGAGGAATCAGTGTTGTGCCTGTGATAGCATTGGTGTCAGGGAATACATCAGTCCAGGGTTCAATTGCATCCGAAACGATTCTGTCTGCAATAAAAAATTGAGAAATATCAATGGTGTCATTCCCGATATTCATTATCTCTATAAATTCGTTTCTATCCCCTGGTGAACCCCTACCAGATTCAGACCCTGCTGGATTTGACATGACTTCATTGATTACGATGGCAGAGAATATTAAGAGAACTGGCATGGATTACTTTCTCCCTATCATCCTTAAAAACTCCTCCTCTGTTATTGTTTTTACACCAAGTGAAATTGCCTTTTTATACTTTGACCCTGGGTCTTTACCCACAACAACAAAATCTGTTTTTTTGCTCACGGATGAGGAGACCTCACCCCCAAGCCTCATAACCTCTCTCTGAGCCTCATCCCTTGTCATTGTCCCAAGTGCACCCGTGAATACAAACTTCTTCCCTTGAAGGGGCCTCTCCCCCTCCTCCAAAACCTCCTCCTCCATTCTGACCCCTGCCTTCCTCAACTTTTCAAGCACCCTGAGATTACCCTCCTGCTCAAAAAATTGCTTTATGCTCCTTGCACTGATTGGACCAATACCCTTAATCCCTGCAAGTTCC
>JAGGTX010000111.1 GCA_021163525.1 Caldifarciminota bacterium | reverse complement strand
ATTACCCTGTATGGTCTTCTCAGGACTGCTTCGGTCAGGTATCCACCTTCCTCGTACCCAACATATCCAGGAGGTGCACCTATGAGCCTTGATACAGCATGCTTCTCCATGTATTCACTCATGTCAACACGGACAAGTGCATCCTCTGAATCAAAAAGTACCCAGGCAAGTGCCTTTGCAAGTTCTGTTTTTCCAACACCTGTGGGACCAAGGAAAATAAAGGAACCAATAGGCCTTCTCTCATCCCTCAATCCACTCCTTGCCCTTCTTATTGCATTGGCAATGGCAGTGACTGCCTCTTCCTGGTCAACAACCCTTTCATGGAGTTTTTCTTCAAGATGAACGAGTTTTTCCCTGTCCTGTTCAAGCATCTTTGAAACAGGGATGCCTGTCCATTCTGATACAATCTCAGCAATATCCTCCTCTGTAAGTACATCGGTTAAGCCTTTCTCCTCCATCCATTTCTTTTTCTTCTCCTCAAGTTCCTTCTGGAGAAGTTCAATCTTCTTTTTCAGGTCTTCTTCAAGTGATGGATTGTTCCTTGCCTCCTCCACAAGTTGCTTTATCCTCTTTTCAATATCCCTTATTTCATCGGGTGTTTCAGAAAGTTCAATCTTCCTCCTTGCACATGCCTCGTCCATAAGGTCTATTGCCTTGTCAGGTAGATACCTTCCCTGAATATACTTCTTGGAGAGGACAACCGCTGCTTTCACTGCATCATCTGTAATCTTCACACCATGATGTTTTTCATAACTCTCTTTAAGCCCCATGAGGATTTTTATTGCATCTTCAACAGATGGTTCTTCAACCCACACAGGCTGGAACCTTCTCTCAAGTGCCGGGTCTTTCTCTATATACTTCCTGTATTCTTCAATTGTTGTTGCACCAATGGTCTGGATTTCACCCCTTGCAAGGAATGGCTTCATGATATTTGCAGCATCAACAGCACCCTCTGCTGCACCTGCGCCAACAATTGTATGGAGTTCATCAATGAAAAGAATCACCCTGTCCTTCTGTTTCTCAATCTCTTTGAGTATGGCCTTCATCCTTTCCTCAAACTCACCACGGAACTTTGTCCCTGCAATGAGCCCGGGCAGGTCAAGTGCAAGCACCTTTTTATTCTTCAGAACATCGGGGACTTCACCCTTCACAATCCTCTGGGCAAGGCCTTCCACTATAGCAGTCTTACCCACACCAGCCTCACCCACAAGCACAGGGTTATTCTTGGTCTTCCTTGCAAGTATCTGTATTACCCTTTTTATCTCCTTCTCACGGTTTATTACAGGGTCTCCAGGTTCTGCTGTCATATCCCTTGTGTATTTCTCCAGTATTTTATACTTGCTCTCTGCATCAGGTTCTTCTATCCTTTTTTCACCACGAACCCTCTTCAATGCGTTGTATATCTTTTCCCTGTTTATACCATACTTGCTGAAAAGAACGGCAACATCACCACCTGCATCTGTGAGTGCAAGCAGGATATGTTCAGAACCAATATACTGGTCAGTGAGCCTTCGTGCCTCCTCCCATGCATCATTTAATACCTTTTGTGCCCTTGGTGTAATGTACGCCTGTGTTGTTCCATAGACCTTTGGTCTCCTGTTGAGCATATCAATGAGTTCATTCCTGAGTTCAAGGTGGTTTATCCCCATCTCCCTCAGTATATCAGGGATTATACCCTCAGGGTCTTCAAGGAGACCATAAAGTAGATGTTCTGCATCCATCTCTGAATGGTTGAACTTTGTCAGGGATGCCTGTGCTATCCTTATTGCCTCCTGTGCCCTTTCAGTGAACCTATCTATATTCATATGTTTCACCTCCTTATCTGTATCTTGTTGCAAGATTATTATAGTTTATTTTTTGAAAAAATCAAGCCCAGAACTGATAAATGGATAAATGTGAAAGTGTTTAAAATTCAAACTATTGCATATATACCTTTGACAAATTTTTTATTTTTTTTATAATCTTAAAAAATGGAGGTTAAAAATGCTCCCAATTTTTATTATTTTTTTGCTGGCACAACCGGTTAAGGTGAAAACGCCCAGAGGGGATGTGGTTGTAAATGTTTCCGGAAAAGAGAAGGATGTGAGTATTGAGGATGTTAAAAATAATATTCTGGACAGGCTTGAGGAGGTTGAAAAACTTTTGCCCGAACCAGAAAATAAAATGACACACATGAGAAGGAGGAGGCTCATAAATCTCCTTGAACAGGTTGCTGGGCTTGTGGAGTTAATCCCTTCAGAGGGTGTTATATCCATTGGTGATACATTGAAGAAAAAAGATACGATTATTGAGGGAATGGATGATACAATTTTCAGGAAACTCCTTGAACGGTTGAATCAGGAGGATTTTTCTGATGGGAAGTTGAAAATCCTTGAGGTTGCAGCCTCACATAATTATTTTTATGTTTATCAGGTCTGTAAGGTTCTGGAGGAGTTTCCCTATGGAGAGGATAGATTGAAGGCTTTAAGGTTGTTATGGCCAGTTGTTATTGACAGGGAGAATGGTTTCAAGATTCTTTCACTCTTTGAATTTGAGGATGAAAAAAGCCAGGCTGAAAAAATACTGAAAGAGGATTGACATTGGGAACTATCAAATTTATAATTAAAAAAAGGCAGGTGAAATATGATGGATGATGCCCTTGAAAAATTGAGGGAGCGCTTTGAGCGTGACCCTGATTCTCTTGTTTTTGCCCAGTATGCAGACCAGTTGCGTAAGGCAGGTGATTATGACGAAGCAATAAGGGTGCTTGAGCTGGGACTTCAAAAGCACCCCAATTATGCAACTGGTTATCTCGTGCTTGGGCGTTGCTATAGGGAGATGGGTAATTTTCAATCAGCCATGGAGCAGCTCCAGAGGGCAGTAGAGCTTGATTCTCAGAGTATCCTTGCCCACAGGGAACTTGCTGAAGTTTATGTTAAACTTGAAAAAATAGAGAATGCAATTTCCACACTTGAGAAACTACTGAATTTAGACCCACTTGATGATGAGGCGAGAAGGAAGATAGAGGAATTGAAACCAAAACTTGAGGCAAAAGAGGAGGAGATTATTTCAGATATGGGGAAGGAGGATTTCTTCTCCTACTTTGAAGAACAAAAAACAGTAGAAGAGGTGGAAAAGAAGGAAGAAGAGATAGAAGAGAAATCAAAGGAGGAGTTTGAGTCCTATTTCAGGGAGGAGAAACCTGAAGCACCCCCAACCGAGGAGAAAAAGGATATTGAAACCATGAGGGGAATAGAGGAGGAGACAAGGGTGATTCAGGAGAAGGAAACAGGGGAAGAGGGTGAAGAAGGCCCTGCCTCATTTGAGGAACTCTTCGGGCATGAGGAGAAGGAAGAAGAGGCTCAGGCACCATCCACCATGGAAAAGCAACCCCTGGAGGAAAGAATTGAACAGGCACCGCCTGTTGAGGAAGCGCCAGCAGAAGAAAAGATTGAAGAACACGTTTCTCTGCCTGAAGAGCCAGCAATGGGAAGAGAGGAGGTTGTTGAAGAAAAAGCCCATGTTGAGGAGATTCCTCCTGCGGAAGAGGAGAAGCCAGGGCTGAAGGATATTTTTGGTGAAGAGGAAGAAGAGGAAGAAGAGGAAATTGAAGCACCACCTGTTGTTGAAGGGGTTGAGAGCAAGCCAGAAGTTCCCGGGGTGGTTGAAGAGGTTAAAACTGAAGTAGAGGAGGGAATAGCCCCAAAGATGGAGGAAATGGCAGAAGAGGAGACTGTGCCACCTCCTCAGGAAGCAAAGGAAGAGAAGGCAGTTGAAAAGGAAACAGTGATAACAGAGGCTCCACAGGAAACTGCCCCTGAAGTGCCAGGCCTTAAACCCAGATACACGGTTGAACTTGCAAAGATATATATTAAGTATGGTTTCAAGGAAAAGGCTGAAAATGTGCTGAATAAGGTTCTGGAGAACGAACCAGGAAATGATGAGGCGAAATTCCTTCTCAAGGATATAAGGGGAGAATCCCTCCTTGAAGAGATAAAAGCGTCCAGACCACCACTTGAGGAAAGTGGGAAAGGTGAGGATACAGGATTGCTTGAGAATATAAAACCAGAAGAACCAGACCTGACTGCTGGTGAAAGTGATATACTTGGAGCAATAGAAGAGGAAAAAAGCCCTGTTGAAACAGAAGAACCACTGGAGGTAGTAACAGAACCAGGTGGTGGCCCTTTTGAAGAAGAGACAAAAGAGGAGCCAGAGGAGAGAGAAGAGGAAGAAAAAAAAGAAGAGGGATTACCCGGTCCTGAAGAACCCCGCTCCCTTAAGGACCTCTTTGGAGAGGAGGAGGAATGAACCACGAAAAGAGAATAAAGTCACTCCAGAGGAAGATAAAAAAAGAAGGTCTGGATGGAATGTTGATAACAGAGAGAAAGAATATTTATTACCTCACTGGATTCACTGGTGATGCTGGACTCCTCTTTGTATCCACGAATTCTGCACTTCTTGTAACAGATTATCGTTTTGAGGGGGGAGTTGTTGAAAAGATTCAGGGTGCAAGATACCTGCTTACAAGGGAGGGTTATCTGAAGGGACTGAAGGATGACCCCATATTCAGAAAGAAGAAGGTTATAGGATTTGAATCCTTTGGTGTGAGATATGGGTCTTACAGGAATATAAGAAAAACCTTGAAGGTGAAGCTGAAACCCATGAAAGATGTGGTTGAGAGGCTCAGGGAGATTAAGGATGAGGATGAGATAAAACTCATGAAGAAGGCTGCGTCCATTGGTGATAAAGCCCTTGAGAGGGTTCTTGAGATTATCAAGCCAGGGATAAGGGAACTTGATATAGCACTGGAACTTGAGTATCAGATGAGGAAACTTGGAGGTGAGGGGGTATCCTTTACAACCATAGTTGCCAGTGGGAAGAGGTCTGCAATCCCTCATGGAACTGCCTCAAACAAGAAGATTAAAACGGGAGAACTCATCACGATTGATTTTGGGACATACTATAAGGGATATGCCTCTGATATGACCAGAACCTTTGCCCTTGGCAGGCCCTCAAGTTTTTTGAAGGAGATTTATGATGTTGTCTATCATGCCCAGAAAATAGCAAGGGAAAAAGTGAAGATAGGGATGAAGATGAAGGAGATAGATGCCCTTGCCAGAAAATACATTGAGGATAAGGGTCTTGGAGACAGATTTACACATTCACTGGGTCATGGAGTTGGGCTTGATGTGCATGAATATCCAGGTGTGAATCAGAAATCCCGTGAGGTGCTCAAAGAGGGCATGGTCTTCACGATTGAGCCAGGTGTTTATGTTCCTGATAAAGGTGGGGTGAGGATAGAGGATATGGTGGTTTTCATGAACGGGAAAAAGCATCTCCTCACAAGATTTCCCAGGGAACTTGTAATACTATAAGGAGGATGTATGGCAGATACCAGTGATATCAGAAAGGGGCTTACAATTGAACTTGATGGACAGATATTCAAGGTTGTGGAATTTTTGCATGTGAAGCCTGGTAAAGGACAGGCATTTGTGAGAACAAAACTGAAGAATGTTGAAACAGGTGCTGTGATTGAGAAGACATTCAAGACAGGAACCACGATTTATCCTGTGAGGCTTGAGGAAAGACCTGCCCAGTTTATTTATAAAGAGGGGGATAACTATGTTTTCATGGATATGGAGACATACGAGAATTACCCAATTCCCTGTGAGGAAATACAGGAAGAAACAAAGTACTTGAAGGAGGGGCTTGAGGTATCCCTGCTATTTGCAAAGGATAGGATTGTTGGGGTAAAACTGCCAAATTTTGTTGTTCTTGAAATTGTTGAAACAGACCCTGGAATAAGGGGTGATACTGCACAGGGTGGTTCAAAACCAGCAAGACTTGAGACAGGTGCAGTGGTAACTGTACCCCTCTTTGTTGAGACAGGGGAGAAGATAAAGATAGATACAAGGACGGGTGATTACATAGAGCGGGTTAAGGAGTGAAGGTATTCAATCAGACTTTAACAATTGAAACAAAAGGTTTTTCCCATGTTATAGATATAACAAACCAACTTGAATCTGCTGTTGAAGAATCAGGCATTGAGAATGGCATTGCACTTGTTTTTGTCCCTGGCTCAACAGGTGGGGTTACCACGATTGAGTATGAACCAGGTCTTTTAAAAGACTTTCCAGAACTCATGGAAAAATTGATTCCCTCAAACAGGTCTTATCACCATGACCAGACGTGGCACGATGGGAACGGATTTTCGCACCTTCGTTCTTCATTGATTGGAACATCACTTGT
>JAGGTX010000225.1 GCA_021163525.1 Caldifarciminota bacterium | reverse complement strand
TTCAGGAACTCTCCCTGAATCTATTCTCAAGTTTTTTCAACACCTGTGGCATGGTTGTATATTCCATCTCACCAAGTGGAAGCCTGTGGGGTTCAAAGGAACCCAGCCTCCTGAAGTAATCCGCAATCTCATTCGCCATCTGCCTTGCATGGTCAAACCCAGGGTCATCAAACATATCCCTTGGGCCAATAAGTTTTTCCTCTGTCACCTGATAACCTGCTGCCGCAACCCTTGGTGGCCCATCAAACCTTGATGGTGTTGCATCCTTGAATGAGACTGGCATAAGGGGGCCATAGTGGGAGCCTCTCATCCATCCAGCAACAATATGGGGAAATGTGAATGGTTCAAGAACCTCTCCAACAGCTGGAAATCCACTCTGGGCCCTGACAATCATCACAGGGTCATCCTTTCCAACATACTTCCCGGCAATAAAGTTCAACTTCTGGGTTGATGTTACTGCTGCAATATCCCTGTCTTTTTTTCTCCTTATTGACTTTATAATATAATGCTCCATTGCACCTATAAACACGAGCATATCATAAATCTCTTCGGGTGCTGAGAATTCAACGGTCTTATTCTCATAAATATCAAGCACCTCAAAGATAAACCCTTCATGCATGCTCGGGTCTATCACAAGACCAGCAGTGTTGAATGGATCAGCAAACATCTTATAGAGTGGATAATTCCATGCACCAGGCGATGTCTTATCTGCCATGAATACAATCACAGGGTCACTCTTCCTTGGTTCAAACTCCATCTCAGCAACACCGGGCCCCATTCCCTTCACATTACCACTGAATGCATCGGAAAGGAGGTCCTGACCTGCTCCATACAGTTTTAACTCCTTTGCCTTTTCTGTTCCCCTGGAGAATGCATCCCATGCAAGTTGATGTATCTCACTGTTATCAGTCCCCTTTGTGTGGAGCATCACCAGGTACATATCATCCCCGCATGTCCTCAGGTCATAATCCTTCAAAAGACCTGATTCAAGGGCATCCTTCAAAACCCTGCCTGTTACCTCCAGTACATCAGGGTGGCATGAAGTATGCCCAACAAAACCACCAATGTCTGCCTTGATAACGGATAAGGTAATTGCCATAATTCCTCCTTTTTTTTATCTCCCAATCAAAAGCCTGTCACCAAGAACTTCAGGAAGACCTGATGCCACAATCTTCCTTCTCGTTTTTTCTGCATCATAAGGCACACGGATTATTCTAACCTCATTTGAACCAGTGTCAAGTATACATGCAGTTGCATCAGGATTTCCATCCCTTGGCTGTCCAACACTTCCGCAGTTTATAATGAACTGGGAACCATCATCCATTTCCACAATTGACCCGAAGAGTGTTTTGACCCGTGCACCTGACTTCATAAATATTCCAGGAACATGTGAATGGCCTACAAAACCTGCCATGGTTTTCAGGTACAAAAATTCCTTCTCTGCATCACCAGGCCCAAGGATATAAAACCATTTCTCAGGCACACTGAAGGAGGAGTGAACAAATGTATATTTACCTTCCCTGTGCTCAAGTGGGAGAGAGGCAAGGTAATTCCTGGAATCTTCAGAGAGGTGGTCTGATGTCCAGAGGATCGCAGCATAGGCAACAGGGTTAAAACCATCAATGGATGTCTTACCTATTGCACCCCAGTCGTGGTTCCCTGCAACAACAATATCTGCCTTCTCCCTTATTATCTCAACGCAGGGCTCAGGGTCTGGCCCATATCCAACTATATCACCCAGGCATACAAGCCTTTCCACATCATCAAGTTCCATGAGTATTGCCTTTAATGCCTCAAGGTTTCCGTGTATATCAGATATGACCCCAATCTTCATACAAGGCCCTTCTTTCTTGCAATCCTGTCAAGAATCCCATTTACAAACCGGCCTGCGTCTGTGGACACAAACCTCTTTGCCAGTTCTACTGCCTCATTTATTATCACTTCAACAGGGTTTTCTGGAAAAAACTCCATTTCAGCCACACCCATCCTCAGGATGGACAATTCAACCAGTGGTATCCTATCCAGTTCCCAGTTTTCAAGAACATCTTTAATCAATTCATCGGCTTCTTTCCTATATTTCAGGGTTGTGAGAAGAAGGCGTTTTGCAAAGACAAGGCAGTCTTCTTGAATCCCATCCTCGGAAGACAATTCATTGAATCTATCTTCAGGATTTCCTCCATCAAACTCAAGGGAATAAAGGGTTTTAAGAACGGTCTCCCTTGCCTTTCTTCTCAACCATTCCTCCCCTTAGCAAGGTCATCAAGCAGATTCATCACTTCAAGTACACTCATTGCAGCATCCCATCCCTTGTTTCCCTGTTTCATGCCTGCCCTTGCAATTGCCTGCTCTTCAGTATCCGCTGTTATAACACCAAAACCTATTGGTAAATTCAGGTCAAGGGAAAGTCTTGCTATACCCTTTGAAACCTCTGTTGCAACATAGTCAAAGTGGGGGGTATCACCCCTTATCACTGCTGAAAGTGCAACTATCCCATCATACCTTCCCTTTTCAGCAACTTTTTTTACCACAAAGGGAAGTTCAAATGAACCAGGAACCCTCACAATGTCTATCTTTTTCTCATCCACCCCATGCCTTATAAGGCAGTCAAGCGCACCATCAAGGAGTTTTTCTGTTACAAGGCTGTTGAATCTTGATACAACCACTGCAATCCTTTTACCCTTACCATCTAAACTTCCTTTATACTCCATATGCACCTCCTAAATCTTTTTCAGGATATGCCCGAGTTTATCCCTTTTTGCCTTCAGATATCCCCTGTTTATCTCATTGGGAGGAATCTCTATGGGCACCCTCTCAACAATCTTCAGACCATAACCTTCCAGCCCAACTATCTTTCTTGGATTGTTGGTCATGAGCCTTATTGTGGTAAGTCCAAGGTCCTTCAGTATCTGTGCACCAATCCCATAATCCCTCAGGTCTGGCTTGAATCCGAGTTTTATGTTTGCCTCAACAGTATCATACCCCTCTTCCTGAAGTTTGTAGGCCTTCAACTTGTTGAGAAGACCAATTCCTCTACCTTCCTGCATCATATACAGGAGAACACCAAGCCCTTCCTTTTCAATCATCCTCAATGCATTTGATAACTGGCACCCACAATCACACCTCTTTGAGCGGAAAATGTCACCGGTTACACACTGTGAATGAACCCGGACCAGAACATTCTCCTTCCCCCTAACATCACCTTTAACGAGCGCAAGGTGTATGTGGTTATCAACCTCATTTGAGTATGCATGCAGCATGAATTCACCAAACTCAGTGGGCAGGTGCACAACAACTTCTTCTTTTACAAGTTTCTCCCTCTTCTGTCTGTATTCTATAAGGTCCTTCACCGTGATAATTTTCAGATTGAATTTTCTGGCAATCTCAAAAAGTCTGGGAAGCCTCGCCATTGTCCCATCCTCATCCATAATCTCGCATAGAATACCAGCAGGATAGAGCCCTGCAAGCCTTGCGAGGTCACAGGAGGCCTCTGTATGTCCTGCCCTTCTCAAAACACCACCCTTCTTTGCTCTCAATGGAAAGATGTGTCCAGGCCTCGCAAGGTCCTCCGGTCTGGTTTCAGGGTCAATCAAAACCTTTATGGTCTTTGCTCTGTCAAAGGCACTTATCCCTGTTGTAACCCCCTCCTTTGCATCAACACTCACTGTGAATGCTGTGCCATGCCTTGCAGTTATGTTATCCGTCATCAAAGGCAGGTTTAGTTTTTCAAGCCTCTCAGGGAGAAGGGAAACGCATATAAGCCCTCTCCCCTCCCTTGCCATAAAATTTATTGCCTCTGGTGTAACCTTCTCAGCAGCCATCACAAAGTCACCCTCATTCTCCCTGTCTTCATCATCAACAACTATGACAATCCTACCATTCCTTATATCCTCAATTGCCTCCTCAATGGTGTTAAACCTTTCCACTGCTCACCTCCATTATCCTTTTTATGTATCTTGCCACCACATCCACCTCTATATTCACCCTATCCCCTGTTCTTTTGTATTTGAGCGATGTATTCTCAACTGTATATGGTATGAGTGCAATGGATAGGGTATTCCGATGTACCTCTGCTATTGTGAGGCTGATTCCATCAATGGCAATGGAGCCCTTTTCTGCAATATATGGTTTGAGCTCATCAGGATAGTCTATTGTGAGGATAACCCCCTTTTTCCACTTTGATAATCCCCTGATCTTTCCAGTTCCATCAACATGTCCCAGCACAATATGCCCGTCAAACCTTCCATCAACAGGTATGGCCCTTTCAAGGTTCACCTTCCTTCCTTTTCTTGCTTCAGCAAGTGTTGTCCTATTTATGGTTTCATACACTGCATCAAAGGCACCAATACCCTGTGAAAACTTTTTCACTGTGAGACACACACCATCCACACTTATACTGTCACCCTCTTTTACCTGGAATGGAAGCCTGATTGTAAGTTCAAGCCCTGAGCCTGTCTTTCTCACCCTTATAATTTCACCAATGCCCTCAATTATTCCCGTAAACATTCCTTCCCTCAACAAGTATATCCTCACCTATCCTTCTGCTCCTCTCAACCTTTACAACCGCTGAGACATTCTCAATCATCTTTATACCATTCCCCTGCAGGATTGGTGCATAGAAAATCTTAATCTCCTGGAAAAGTCCCTCCTTTATGAATGTTGAAAACACCCTTTTCCCACCTTCAACCAGCAATGAATTCACACCCCTTGAATAAAGGTTATTAAGAATATCCTCAATCTTTAACATGCCCCTTTCTGTTCCAACAGTCACAACCTCTCCAAATGGCAGTTTACCACTCCTCCTTGAATAAACAATCACATCGCCCTCTGTGGAAAACAATTTTGAACTATGTGGAATTTTAAGGTCTGTGTCAAGCACAATCTTTAAGGGTTGTTTTACTGGTTTTACAAGCCTCACATTCAACTCTGGATTATCCTTTAGCACTGTTCCAATCCCAACAAGGATTCCATCCACCTTATTCCTCCACCTGTGAACCAGTCTCCTTGATTCCTCACATGTGATGTATCTCCGGGAGAATCCTCCAATAAAACCATCAAGGGTTGAGGCGATCTTCAATATTACATATGGAATTTTGTTCTTCACTGCAAATGCGTAGAATCTATTTATCTCCCTTGCCTTTTCTTCAAGTATTCCAGTGTAAACTTTAACACCATGGTTCAACAGATACCTAACCCCCTTCCCGTTCACCTTCGGATTCGGGTCAATCATCCCTATATAAACCCCTTTAATACCTGCCTTCACAATCTCTGGTGCACATGGGGGGGTCCTGCCATAGTGAATGCACGGTTCAAGGTTTACAAAGAGCACCCCTCCCCTTGCCTTTTTCCCTGCATTTTTCAGTGCCTCTATCTCTGCATGGGGCTTTCCTGCTGCCTTATGATAACCCTCACCCACAATCCTCCCTCCTTTATATATAACAGCACCAACAAGGGGATTGGGAGAGGTTTTCCCCTCTGCTTTGAGTGCAAGTTTTATAGCCCTTTTCATCAATCCTTCAATATCCATAAATAAGAAAAGACGCCTTCGGGGCGCCCTAATACATTCAGCTCGTTCCTTCTCCCATCCGGACTTTCACCGTCGGCACCGGAATTCCACCGGTTCAGTCCTTTAAGGACTCGCGGGCTTTAACCGCCGGTCGGGGATTTCACCCTGCCCCGAAGGAACAATATAATATACAATAAATATGGGATTGGTCAAGGATAAATCCAGGTTTGAGAAACTATTTAACACAGATACTGAGTGGGATACTCAATCATATTTATTATGGTAAAGATTTTAAAGTGAGGCCACTTTTTATATTTCGTATAGATTTTTTTGAGGCATAGCGGGGGATTGACACATGAAATCATTTTTGATATTATGAAAAAAAGGAGGAACCATGAAGAAACATCTATTGATAACCCTAAAATACGCGGCATTCTGGGGTATTGCCGAGGCAACCCTTGGATACATTCTCCACTTTGTCCAATTCACAACGGGTCTCAGAGACATTTCTGGATTTGTCATGTTCCCCATAGGACTATTCTTCATGCTACTTGCATACAGGGAAACAGGGGATGAAGCGTCCATATTTTACACAGGACTCTTCGCAGGTGTTATAAAACTCATAGACCTTTTCATCCCTGGACTGCCAAAGGGTGCAACCATAAATCCTGCTATGGCCATAGTTATTGAGTCGGGGATTGTTTTTGCTGGTATGAGATACCTCAAACCATCCAGAATCGTATATTATCTACCCCTTCTTTCGCCCATCTGGAGGACTGTGTTTGTCCTTGCACTTTTAATCTCTCCAGTTTCAAAGGGAATACTTTATAAGGGGCATGTGGCGGTCCTTTACTTTATTCTGATTGAAGGTATTGTCAGCGGTTTGCTGTGTGTGCCTGTGTATAAATGGGTTGAAGGCCTCAGAAAAACCAGGATAAAACTTCACCCAACCCTTACACTCCCTCTGATTTTACTGGCGCTCATAGTGGAGTTTATAACAAACATCCATTGATGAAAATCCTTCATTCACTCATTGAAGACTGCAGGGATTCGCCGGTTAAGGATGTTGTTGTTGGCATTTTCAATACAATTGTAATCGCTGAAAGGGCAGGTATAGCATCCACCCTGAGACCCGTGAAGGATGAAGGTGGTATACTACCTGAAACAATATCAGGGAAAACAACAAAGTCACTTGCCCAGCTCAGCCTATCTGAGAATCCCATTGAGGCATCAATCGGGATTGCTGCTATAAATGCATCGGTTTCCCTTCCCGAACACTTTGTAGAGATGGATGGCAGGGAGTTGTTCCTTAAAATGGGAAGGGGCAAAATCTGTGCATGTATTGGCCATTTCCCGTTCATCCAGAAACTTGAACCCATGCTGAAAAAACTCTACACCTTTGAAAAGAAACCAACTGGAGGGGACCTTC
>JAGGTX010000185.1 GCA_021163525.1 Caldifarciminota bacterium | reverse complement strand
TTCTGACAATGGGAACAAGGACAAACAGCCCCCAGAAACCGTATATAATAGAAGGTATCCCTGAAAGAAGTTCAATAGTAGTATTTAGCAAAGACGATAATATCCCCTTTTTATAGAACTCGCCCAATAGAATAGAAAGGGCAAATGAAAAGGGAATGGATATTAGAAGTGCAATCAATGAGGTTAAGAGGGTCCCCAGGACAAATGGCAGTGCACCATAACTTTCCAAAACTGGATTCCATTCTTTTCCCACGAAGAATCGCCAGCCAAAGGCCTTGATTGAAGGCAAAGAATTTAAGATAAGTGTAACAAATATCCCCACCACGATAATCAGCACTATCCACCCGGATAAAAACAGTGCGGTTCTGAATCCCTTATCCGTATAAATCTCTCTCACAGGATTTCTATAATGCATTATTCCTTTCTCTCTTTTTATGGTCAACAGGTTTTTTCTTTAAACTCTACCATTGGTTTTCATTTGAACCAGTACCCTTTTTCAAATCAATGCATCAGGGTGAAAGTAAGGGTTCACCATTATATGTGATGGATTTAAGCACATGCTCTGCCTTCTTCACTGCTTCTCTGGGAAGTGGTGCATAATGGAGAGGTTCTGCATATTTTTGACCATTATGAACAACCCACCAGAGTAAATCCACCAGCGCCTTTGCCCTATCTTTGCTTCTTCCGTTATAACTTTGCTCTTTATAAACAATCAACCAGGTGAAACTGCTAATAGGATAACCATCCTGAGCCTCTGTGTTTGTGAGTGAAACCCTTGTATCAGAAGGCATATGGACATTTGCAGCAAGGCTTACTGATTTTATACTGGGAACTATATATTTCCCCGATTTATTTTTAACCATCCCCACGGGCATATTATTACTCAGGGCATATATAAGTTCAACATACCCTATTGCACCCGGCATTTGCTTAACCAGTCCTGCAACCCCGGGATTTCCCTTTCCACCAATACCTACAGGCCATTTCAGGGATTTACCCCTACCCACCTTTTTCTTCCATTCTTCATTCACCCTGGAGAGGTAGTCGCTGAATATAAATGTTGTTCCACTGCCATCCGAACGATGCACAACAACTATTTTTCTATTGGGAAGGTTAACATCGGGATTTACCTCTTTTATTCTTTTATCGTTCCACTTTTTTATCTTTCCAAGAAAAATGTCTGCAATGATATCCGGGGTGAATTTTAGTCCTGGATTACCAGGAAGATTGTAGGTAATTACAACTGCACCCAGACAGGTCGGGATATGAACAATCTCCATATCAGAATTTTTTAATTCTTCATCACTCATAAAGGCATCCGTAGCACCGAAATCAACAGTCCTGTTTAATAATTGCCTGATGCCACCTCCAGAACCAATTGGTTGGTAATTTATTCTTACATTATAGGCCCTGGAATAAACATCAAACAATTTGGAATAGAAGGGATAGGGGAATGTTGCTCCTGCGCCCAATATTTCTATTTTTCCACCTTCACTATAAAGGCTTAATCCACCAAAGAAGACACCAATTAACCCAAGCATTCTTAAAAATTTAAACATTTTCACCTCCCATTTTTGTTTTTTTACCATTTATAATACAAGGTTAATCTTGGATACATATCGGGGGAGACAGCACTGCTATCATAGATAACATACTCAACATTTGGTATTATCTTGATATTTTTATATATTTCGTAAGAAAGCCCAACGAGAATAAAAGTGGATGGTGAATTCTGTGCAAACGGTATATAGGATATTGCTTCTCCTTCTGGATTTGCTTCAAACATCCTGTCGCATCTCACGATCACATCAAGTTTTTCCCCTGTATTGAACACTCCATAACCTGAGAGGATATTGCGCTTTTGGGAGTTCCCAATCTCTCCTTTCACTGCATATAGCATACCTATCCTGAATAAAGAACACCTATATGATGCAAATCCCTGAACAATATAATCCTTGTTTGAAGAATATATCCCACTGTAATCACCATAAAATTCAATATAAAGTCCATCTATGGGTGTTACACCCAATGCTCCATACACCCTTTTCCCTTTATTGCATTCAGATTTATTGCTGGAGGAGTTCCCTATCATCAGTTTATAGTCCAGAATAGACCGCCTCCCTGTAAAACTTATACCAAAATCCCTTGAGGATGACCATTTTTGTAAATCAAGGGGTGTTTTTTCTAATGAACGATAACCCCATGAGTCTTCTACTTTTGCAAATGTTGGAGTAGGCTGAATACCGAATGTGAGTTTTCCAGCATCCCCATTAAAGGAAATAAATGCATCTTTCACAACGGGGTTCAATGTGCTTTTTGTGTTAAATTTACCAGGACTGCCCATCTCTAAACGCAGTCTGATCTTGACATTTTCCTGGGGGAAGTTGTCATAGGTGAAATAAATCCTTCTGAACCAGAAACCATTGTGGCCAACAAGACTATCATTGTGATTTTGGGAAACATAATAATACTCTCCAATCATATCCCCTGAGAATTTTCCACTGGCCTTCAAGGAACTGGTTCCAAGAGTAACAACCAACAAACCTACCAGCCACATCTTTTTCATAAAACACCTCCTTGTTTAGTTTTTTCATCCATTTTATACATTTCTTCTGTTAATTGTGTATAAGTTTTCTGTTAATCTTCTGTTAATTTTTTTATTTTTCTTATAAGCAGATGTTTAATCTGCCTTACTCTTTCCCTCTTTATTCCCAGGTCTCTGGATAACTCATCCAGAGTCATCCCTTCCCGAAAATGTAATTTAAGGATTTTCTGTTCAAGGGGGGATAGAAATTTGTTATGTAAAAGTTCATCAAGGTATACACACCCATAGGATTTCTTTTCAATGGACACTTCTAAAATTGCTTCACTTAAGGGCAGGGCATTCAAGGATTGTTTTTCTTCGTTCCGTATAGACTCTAAAATTTTCTTCTTTATCCACCAGATGGCGTAGGTTGAAAAACTTGTTCCTTTAGATGCGTCAAATCTCTTTTCCGCCTCTATAATTCCCAGAATCCCTTCTTGAACCAGATCCTCAAATGGAACACCTCTTCCTGTATATCTGGAAGCGATTGACTTAATTAAAGGAAGATAAACCGTGCATAATCTTTCTATTTCCATCAAAAGAGTATACCTGTGTATTATTAAAGGAATATAAAAAAATGGTTAATTTTTGATTAAGAAACGTTTATTGGTAAAAGAATTGTGAACTTCGTTCCCTTGCCTGGTGTGCTTTCAACCTCTATTTTCCCATTGTGTAAAAGCACAATGTGTTTAACAATGGAAAGACCCAGACCTGTCCCCCCGAGTTTTCTTGAACGTGATTTGTCCACAACATAAAATCTTTCAAATATCCTCTCTATATCTTCCCGGGGTATTCCAATGCCTGTGTCTTTTACTCCAATCTTTACATAATTTTTTCCATCTTTTAAGGATATTTCTATACCCCCTTTATCTGTATACTTTATGGCGTTATCAATCAGATTTACAAGCATCTGTTCCAACTTGAATGTATCACCCTGAATGGGAGGGACTTCATCCAGATCCAATTCAAGGAATAAACCTTTATCTTCAATCCTCTTTCTGAACAATATCAGGACTTCCTGGATCAATGATTTTAAGTCCACCTTTTCCATTTCCAGTTCTGCATTTTTCACTTCAAGTTTTGACAAGATGAGTAAATCC
The DNA here is from genome assembly GCA_021163525.1 of Caldifarciminota bacterium. GTDB lineage: Bacteria > Hydrothermota > UBA3072 > UBA3072 > B12-G15 > B12-G15. Next base: position 1,909 of record JAGGTX010000185.1, on the reverse strand, counting down.
TCAACAATGTTAATAAGCCTGTCAGTATGTTTTTTTATTATATCCAGATATTCTCTATGTTCCTCTCCTATCTCCTCATCCAGAGTTTCTACAAAACCCTTAATGGCTGTTAATGGTGTTCTCAGCTCGTGAGAAACATTAACAACAAAATCTCGCTTCATCCTCTCCAGTCTCTTTATTTCTGTTATATCGTGGAGTGATAAAGCCATCTCTCTCATGGATGGGACAAATGTGATATTGCATAGGAATGTCTTTTCACCCAGTGTGATTTCTTCTGTTGCGCCCTTCTTCTCCGCAAACCCTTTTTTAATGAATTCATTCAACCGGGTAGACCTTACCACCTCCCACCAGTACTTTCCTTCGGGGTTATCATCATCAACGATCCTTTTGAAACTTTCATTGCTCAAAATAATTTTTCCATCTTCATTCATTACCATAATTCCCTCCTGGAGCGAAGATATAATGCTATTCAGTTCCTCAGTCTTTAATGAGAGGTCCTTAAATAAGGCATTCATCCTCTCTGTCATATAATTAAAACTATTGGCCAATTCCATTAACTCTTTATTCCTTCTTAAAGAAACCCTTACATTAAAGTTTCCAGAGGCAACCTTCCGTGCTGCACTTGCCAAGTTTCTGACGGGAAGTGATAATCCCCTTGAAAACAAAAAGGCTATAAGGATAGAAAACACCGTCATTATCAATAATGTCTGGAACATCCTTTTCTTTAACGTTGCGAGAAGATTATTTATATCCTTCAGGAAAAAACTTGTTCTAATAACACCAATTATTTTATCCCCTTCCTTAACAGGTAGTGCTACATACAGCATTTTTTCTTCTACGGTTGAACTGAACCTGAGAGACCTTCCAGTTTTTCCTATTAGTGCACTTTTTACCTCTGGTCTTCCTCTATGGTTTTCCATTAATTCTGGATGCTTTTCAGAATCTGCAAGCACCACACCGTCCGTATCTATAATGGTTATCCTTGTGTGTATTTCCTTCCCCAATTTTTTTACAAAGGCATCCATCTGCTTGAAGTTATTTTCAACCATCAATGGTTTAACCTCTTTCTCTATTGTCATTCCCAGATTTTTAAGATGAGAGGCCAATGTTTCAATATAATAGTTCCGAATGGTCTTAAATGAGAACACAAATATCAGTGAGGAGAGTAAAACGATTATGAAGAAGTATCCGCTGAATATTTCAGAAAATATAGACCTTTTCATGATGCATCCACTTTATAGCCAATACCTCTAACATTTTTGATTATGTTCCCTGCACTCCCCAATTTCTTTCTCAAATTTCTAACATGGACATCCACTGTTCTGTCCAGAACCATCTTTTCGTTTCCCCATAAATAGTCCAATATTTGTTCTCTTGTGAATACCCAGCCTTTTCTTCTGCACAAAAAATATAACAGTCTAAATTCTGTGGAGGTGAGTTTTATTTCTTTGCCATCCACATAAACCTGATATTTTTGTGGGTCAATAACCAGTTTGTCCCCTATCTTGATTATTTTTGTCTCCTGTGATTGGTTAAATCTTCTCAAAACGGCCTTCACCCTTGCCACAAGCTCTTTGGGCGAAAATGGCTTTGTAACATAATCGTCTGCACCCAGTTCTAATCCTACAATCTTATCTGTTTCTTCACCCTTTGCAGTAAGCATAATAATGGGGATGGTTGAAAACCTATCATCCCCTTTCAACTGTTTACACACATCAAGACCATCTGCATCAGGAAGCATTAAATCTAAAATTATTAGAGATGGAACACGGTTTTCAAGTAAATCAAAAAGTTCCTTAGCATTATTTAGACCTATTACCTCAAAATTAGCCTTTTTCAGGTGTAAAGACACCAACTTCAAAATATCGGGCTCATCATCAACCACAAAAATCAATTTGTTCATTTGTCT
>JAGGTX010000206.1 GCA_021163525.1 Caldifarciminota bacterium | reverse complement strand
GGAATCTGCACAGGCAGGCCTTTCCTACATAAGGTCAAATGCAAAGAAATTTGGCATAGACCCGAACTTCTTTGATAAATATGATATACACATCCACATTCCTGAAGGTGCCATCCCGAAGGATGGACCGTCTGCAGGTATAACAATGTGTATTGCAATGGTCTCTGTGCTTTCAGAAAAACCCGTGAGAACAGACATTGCAATGACAGGGGAGATTACACTGAGGGGTGAGGTATTGCCAGTGGGTGGAATAAAGGAGAAGGTTCTTGCTGCAAAAATGGCAGGTATAGGCCATGTGATTCTTCCTGAGGAGAACAGGAAGGACGTAAAGATGATTCCTGCCAGACAGAGAAAGGGCATGAAATTTCACTATGTTGAGAATGTTGACCAGGCATTAAAACTGGCAATGAAGGTGAAATAAATGAAAAGATGGGGAATAACAGGTGGTGTAATACTTGCAGGGGATAAGGTCATTCCTGATGGTGGGATAGGGATTGAGGGTGAGAGGATTGTAAGGGTGGCATCCTCCAGTGGAATAAAGAAGGAGTTTGAGGAAACCGTTGATGCTGGAGGGAGACTGATACTTCCAGGGATTGTGAATTTCCACCACCACCTTTACTCCTCACTTGCCCCGGGTATTGGGACAGAATCACCGATGAGGAACTTCAGGGAGATACTTGAAAATCTCTGGTGGAGACTGGACAGGGTGCTTGATGAAGAGACAATCTATTACTCTGCACTGAATGGTATTTTACAGGGTGTAAAATCAGGGGTAACAACAATATTTGACCATCACGCCTCAATGGGATATGTAAAGGGTTCACTATCCATCATTGAGGAGGTTTTGAAAAAGGCAGGAATAAAAGGGGTGCTCTGCTTTGAGACATCAGACAGGGGGAATGTTGAGGAGCATATAGCAGAAAACATTGAATTCTTTGAAAAACATCGGGATGACAGATATATAAAGGGTGTGTTTGGCCTTCATGCAAACTTTACATTGTCCGAAAAAACACTTGATAGAATTTCAAAGGAAAGACAAGAGAAAATGCCAATCCATATACACTGTGGTGAGGACAGAATAGACCTTGAATATGCATTTGAAAAAGGTTACAGGGGCATACTGCACAGGTTGCACTCCCATGGTCTACTTGATGAAAGAAGCATCCTTGCACACTGCATACATCTTTCTGAATGGGACTACAGGATCTTAGAGGATAAAAAACCCATTGTTGTCTCAAACCCGCATTCAAATCTGAACAACAGGGTCGGACTGATAAACAGGGATAGAATAAAGGAGTTTGTCCTTGGCACAGATGGTTTTGGTTCAAGCGTTGTATTGTCTCTTAAGGCACTCTATCTATCTGGAAAGGGGAAGGACGAAGATCCATCAGAACTCTACAATATATTCTTCAAAAGGTCTGCACAGGTATTAAATAAATTCTTTCCTGATACAGGTGAAATTAAAGAGGGAAACCTTGCAGATATTGTTGTGTTTGACTATATCCCTGCATCAATCCCTGAAACACCAGAATCAATCATCTATCACCTGATTTTTGGGCTCATACCCGAATCCTCATACATCACAATTTCCAATGGAAGGATTATATACAGGGAGGGAGAATTCACATTTTTAAATGGAAACGACATGATAAATATAAGAAAAGCAGCCAAAAAACTCAAATCCCTCCTCTACAGGGACGGAGGTTGAAAATTTGACATTTTGATAAATTTATAAATTTATCCTCCGTCCCTTTACATAACGGGGCAGTTTCAACAACTTCCTGGGATAATTGCGGAGTGTCCAGAAAAGTCTGCGGTTTTTTATCGCCTTAAAAACTTCCTTTGTAAGCCATGCTGGTCTCAGGTAAAATAATGTGTATGCCTTGAGGGTTAAATAATGGAGGTCCTTTGGCGTTAGATAATCTGTCTTAAACACGCTGTGGGCACCATCAAATAGATGCCAATCCTTAACAAAAATTCTATCCTTTACATACTGGAACAGCGCTGTTCCTGGATATGGTGTAAGAATTGAAAATTGTGCAGCATCTATCTTGAGTTTCCTTGCAAAGTAAATTGTTTTGTCTATCATCTTCTTTGTTTCAGAAACAGCCCCAATCATGAACGATGCCCAGACCTTTATACCGTATTTTTTTAGCACTTTTACCGCCTTTGTAAACACCTCTTTACCTTCTTTTTTATGATAGAATTTCAGGACAGTAGGATCCGGACTCTCCATTCCAATAAAGATCATGTATGCACCTGCTTCTGCCATTTTTTTCACCATATCCTCATTCCTGACAATAGTATCTGCTCTGGACAATGCCCACCAGGAGATATTCAGATTTCTTCTCATCATCTCTTCACATATACCAATGGTTCTTTCAGGATTGAGTGTGAAATTGTCATCCATGAAGTCCACTGCTTTATAACCATAATCATATCTCAGATGTTCAATCTCATCAACAACAGATTCTGGAGAGCGTGCCCTCCATTTTCTACCTCCAAATAGAGAAGAGGCACAGAAAAAACAATTAAATGGGCAACCCCTTGAGGTTATCATTGTTGTCATTGGCATTTCATTCAGGTGCGTGTGATACCTATCCAGTTTCAGCAACTCCCTTGCAGGAAAGGGGAGCGCATCAATTGGGTCTGGTGGTAAGACATCCGGGGTTCTTATGACTTTCCCGTTTGATTTATACGAAATACCCTTAACTTCTTCTATGGGTTTTTTCATTGCAATATGCCTGACCAGATCACGGAACACATATTCACCTTCGCCCCTCACAACATAATCTACCAGGCCAGTATTAAGCACATCTTCGTCCATGAAGGTAGCATGGTAACCACCCATAACTGTTGTGGCGCCACTCATCTTTGCCTCTTTTGCTATTTCTAATGCATCGGGATATGTTGGGGTTAAGGATGAAATCCCAACAATGGAGTAATTGGAGTAGTTTATAGGCCCTGTTTCAACATTTTTATCAACAATTTCAACATCAAAATTGTCATTTTTGAGAACTGCAGCGATGTAAGCAAGTCCAAGTGGGGGCATATCTGCTCCAACTTCTGAGTAAAGGTCGTATGAAGGGGGATTCACCAATAATATTTTCATTATTTAATTATATATTAAAACACGACATTGTCAACGATGGGGTTTGCATTTTGTAAAAAAATCCCTGAAAGCAGAAGAAAAAAGCCCGGCAGCGACCTACTCTCCCACCCCCTTGCGGAGGCAGTACCATCGGCCCTGGAGGGCTTAACTACCGTGTTCGGAATGGGAACGGGTGTATCCCCTCCGGTACAGCCACCGGGCAGAAATAATATATGTTGAATTTTAAATCTGTCAAGGGCACCTCTTACTCAAATCCGATATAAACATATTCGCCTTCGTCGGTTTCCACTTCAAGAATGGGTGTGGGCTTTTCAGGTAGCGAATCTCCAAACTCCTTGAGTATATTCTGAATATCTATGTTTTTTTCTTCAAGTTCCTTAAGCGTATTTTCTGGTATAAACCTTATCAAACCACCACCAAGTTTGAGCGAGGCCTTCATCACTGAAACCGGTAGCCTTATGTTTACATTCTCGTCCTCGCTCTTTACCTTGATAACAATCTCCTTCACATTTCCTTTATTTTCCGAGGATGCCTTCAGGAGTTTGTATGCCTCTTCTGCGTTTATCTTACCGTCCTCAAGGAGTTTCAGTATTCTGAGTTTATCATCATTCATCATCCTCCTCCATCTTCTCAAGTGCTTCCTCTGCCCTTAATTTCCCCTTCTCCACATCACTCAGTATCTTTTTCAGTTTTCTATCATTGGTTCTCTTTGTTCTTCTAAAATATTTTGAGATTTGGTAGATACCAATAAGTAACACAATGAATGGCCAGTCCCTTGCCCATTGCCATCCATTCCCCGTAAAGTTGAGTACCCATACAACAACACCAAAGAGAACAAGCATGATTCCAAGCACCATATTTACCTCCTTTCAATGGTTACAGAACCCAGTTTGTTTTCTATCATTACCCTTTTATCCCCTTTTTTGAATTCGGGTATATCCACATTCCCAAGGTTGTTTCTTACCTCAAATTCTGCAGATGGTTCACACTTATATGTGATTTCCACATTACCGAGCCTGTTCTTTATCTCGGCATTGACAGGTTTCTCAATTGTAATCTCTGCATTCCCCATTTTATTATATATCCTGAAGTCCTGTTTTATATTCATCACAACATTCCCTGCCTTGATATGGAGGTCAAGTATGCTCTCTTCTGGAATTGTTATCTCGCCATCACCTGAAAACTTTATAATTGTCAGTCCTTCCCTTTTCTCCACATGGAAGTATCCATCGTAATCAGCATGGAGTTTATCCCCCTTCTGAACAATCCGAACATTTGCAGCCTTCAGGTGTATCTCAACGGTATCCAGATTCTCCTTTGAACTGTATGCTTTTTCTCCATGGATTGCCCTTAAAAGCCTCTCAGCATCCTCAGCCGTGATTTTGCCCTCCTCAAGCATCCTTAAAACCTTCAATCTCTCATCCATAATCCCTCCATTAGAAGTAAAGCAGGTATCTTACCTTGAAGACTGCACCCTGGTCAGTTGTCTGGTAGGTTGAACCATCGTAGTCCTTCTGGAGCATGTATACAAGATACACCCATGATTTTGGGCGGAAGTTATAGGATATTAGCGGGTTTACAATATACTGGATAAACCTTCCAGAATCCATTTCCCACACCCCTTCACCCCTGAGGGTGAATTCAAGTTTCGTTGTTTTGTGGATGGTAACATCAGGGCTTATTCTGTAGTAAATGTCCTCAATGTTGTCCTTATCAAGGAGTGAGACACCATAGGTATTTTCACTCCACCAGGCATCCACCTTGTTGTTTATAGCAATACCTACAGAAGGAACGGGCTTTATACCTATATACACTCCACCATTTGCCATGTATCCGCTGTGCCATGCATACCAGTTGAAACCATAAGAGAAGTTTAGCCATGAACTAAAGGCAACAGGTTTTGACCAATCTGAATTTAAATTCATTCCGAATGCCTTGCATGTGTATTTGAACTCGGCACCTGTGGATGATGTATCCTCCCATGCCTCACCCAAACTTGCATTCAGAGAAAAATTCCAGTTGTTCTTTGTATTGAAGAAAAGAAAGCCCCAACCCGCCTTTGTGAAGTTTTCAAGATAAACCTCTTTAACGGCACCCGGACCCACAGCAAATCCCCATACTCTGAAAGGACCTTTATTCACGAAGAATTTACCAACAAGGGCACCTGTTGATATGCCTTTCTGTCCAATATAACCAACCTCACCTATCTTATAATCATCCTCAATGTTCCTGAAGTAGAAACCTGCAACCACATCATTGGTGACCCTTTGAAAGTTGAAATGCTCTGCAAGACCACCAATTCCACATGAATCTCCATAGGAAATCTGGTAAAGAATGTCATTTGCACCTGCCACATATGAACCATCAAGTGTTATCACCCTGGTTCTTCCACCATGATATTCCTTACCTGTATAGGTTAAACCCTGCGTTGTTCCCCATATATTTTTGGACAATCTTAGCGCATAGAAGTTTGACTGTGGTTCTGTCCCTGCTCTCCCTGTATTCACGAACATGAATGCCCCTTCTGAACCCTTTATCTTGAATATACCCTTAACCCCAACCCTTATAGGCACCACTGTTGAGTCATCAACAATCTTTCCAATGTTGCGCGTGTACAAAATTTTTAAGGGGCCAGGTCCAATGTTCAGATTATTTGAAGATTTTAAGGTAAAAAGTTCCTGTCCTTCCAAGAAGAAGGGCCTTTTTTCATCAAGATAAACTGCGTACCTTGTAAGGTTGACAACGTATGGGTCTGCTTCAATCTGTGCAAAATCTGGATTCATGGTCAGGTTGAATCCAAAGGCGGATGTAGGATTATAGGAAATGTCTATACCACCATCAAATGTAAATTCCTCAGAGTATCTCAACATACCAACAGGGTATATCTCAAGGAATCTCCCCTTAACCCGTGGTTTTATCCCTTCAAGGGGAACAAAGGTTGAAATCCTGAACCCTGGAAACCTCTTAACAGGGCTGAAATAATCTGTTTCACCACGGTCAGGAATCAACCTCCTGAACTGGATGTTCCACTCAGCATTCTCCGCATACCTGATGCTTTGGAATGGTATCTTTATCTCAACAACAAATCCTGTATCTGAATAGGAGGTCCTTGCAAACCATACACCATCCCATGAGTCATCAAAGGCAGCACCACCCCTTGTTATAATCCCGTCCTCCTGGGTTCCAGCTGCTGAGACATTGAAGAAGTAGGCTGTTCTCTTATCCCCAAATGTATCCAGATAAACACTAACCTCATCCCCGCTGCAACTGTCCCATCCCCTTATGTGAACCCGGGGTTTTCTGCCATTGGTTCTGCAGTCAAAGGCAATAAAAAGATTCTTACCATCCGTGAGAACATAGACATATGTTTTTTCTGTTGCAGGTTTACCCTCATCGGGTTCAGTCTGGACGAATCCAGTGATAGGTTGCACCTTAAACCAGACATCCTCAAGATGTCCATCAAGCACAGGTGGATTGCTCACCTGTGTGGCAACAATGGAAAGGATTAAGATTATCATTCTTCCTCCTTTTCAAGTTTTTCAAGTGCCTCTTCAACCGTGATCTCACCCCTTTCAAGGGCTGAAAGGACCTCTGATTTGATATCCTCAACCTCAGAAAAGCCAAGCGCCCTTCTCACCGATTCCAGTCTCGCCCTGACCGTGGGATAGGAAAGGCCCATGATTCTCTCCATCTCCTTCAGATTACCCCTCACCTTCAGGAAGAGTCTTACGAAGTCCCACTGTTCCTGTGTAAGCCCCCACCGGGGAACAGTGAACTCACCCTCAACAGATACACCACAGTCCCTGCACCTGAATCGCTCTATGATTATCTCACCACCACAAACAGGACATTTATCAGGAAGTTTCATCATGGGATAAATATAAATCACATTTTATAATTTGTCAAGTGTTTATTTATAATTTTATAAATTTTTACAGCAAAAGTTTATAGAATATAAAAATTCATTTTACAATATGAAATTCCACCACATCCCCATCCTCAAGAATGGTATCCCTTCCCACCATCATCCCATTATACACCCCTTCCCTCCACACTCGTGCAAATCTCAATTTTTCAGCGAAGTCCTTGTGTATTTCGTATGCCGCATCAATGATTGTGCTACCCTTTCTTAAAACAACAGGTTCAGAGAGGTCGGGTTTTTTACCAGGCTTTTTTGTGTAAACCCTTATCCTGTTTATATAGTGGAATATCTTTTCCCTCAATTCCGGGATGTCTTTTTCCGGGTCCATGTGGAAGATCTCAAACCTTTCAGGGTATATCTGATCAATCCTCTGCTTTATCTCTGAAGGGTTCTGGCACCTTGTGAGCACAATCATCCCCTCTTTGGGCATGAGTTCCTCTGATGTGAAGGTAAAGCCCTTTTTTGCAAGGAAGATGTTTCCCTCTTCAAGTATCTCCAGTTGTGTTTTCAAAGCAGTGATTGGGTTCTGGTCACATGGAATGGTCAGGAGCACAGAATCAGAAGACCTTACAAGTGCAAGTAGCCATGGTGGCTTGTGTTCAATACAAAGAGGGGGTGTGTCAACAAGTTGTATCCACACATTCTCAAATTGCATCATCCCCACCTCAGGCTTATTTGTTGTGAATGGATAATCTCCTATGTGGGGTTTTGCATTTGTCAGTGTCTTCAGGATTGTGGACTTTCCAGAGTTTGGTGGTCCAATGATAACAACCTGGCCTGCCCCCTCCCTGGGAACCGTGTAAAGGTCTGTTCTCTGTATGTGTGGACGCTTCTTTGCCTCTTTTTTGAGGATTGCAATCTTACGGCGCAGGTCTGCCTGCAGTTTGTCCGTGCCCTTGTGTTTGGGCATCACTGCGAGCATCTCCATGATAATCTGTATCTTTTCCTCGGGACTCTGGGCGTATTTGAGTTTCTTTTCTATCTCGTAATAAACAGGTGGAAGATTTGCTGGCATGACTAATTTATAAACCACAACCCATACATAGTCAAGGG
>JAGGTX010000047.1 GCA_021163525.1 Caldifarciminota bacterium | reverse complement strand
CAGCAACAAGTTTTTTCTTATTTTCAACTGCCTGTTTTATAAATTCATAAATCATACCTGCCTCTCAAAAGTCTGAGACCCGGTTTCATCAGGTCTGGATACTCCCTGATAAGGGATTTTATTATATCATACACCTTTATCTCGTCAATCACCTTCCTGTGATAGTTTTTTATTCCAAATTCTACAATCCTTTCTATGGTATTATCGTCAAGTTCCCTTAAAACCATCTTGGCTCTCCATCCCCAGTTGTTGTTCCTTCCATATGTCCTGTTCCACTCCTTCTCATACGCCTTCAATGCCCTGTTGCATATACCATGCTCTTTTATCTTTGTGTAAAGCATATAGGAACTGATAAGTGCGTGTGCTATCCCTCCACCTGAAAATGGGTCTGTCAGCCTTCCTCCATCTCCAACAAGTGCAACCCCTTCACCAACAAGCCTCCTGTTCACTGTGGTTGGCACAGCAGAGCCAGAACAGGAGATGGGCCTGAAGGAATTGATGTAATTCTTAACAAACTGTTCAAAATAAACCTTTGCTGACCTTCTGGTCAAACTCCTGTCAATGCCAATGCCAACATTGGAGAATCCATCACCTTTTGGGAACACCCATGCATAACCACCAGGTGCAATGCTCCTGCCAACATAAAAATGTGCAATCTGGTCATCAATCCCTGTATATGCAAGACACTGGTATGTCTGGTGAAATTCCTTAAGCGTAAATGGTTTGAGCAGTCCTGTTTCCCTTCCCACAAATCCTGGGACACCATCTGCACCCACAACGAGTGGAGACCTGAAGGAGCCAGCAGTTGTTCTAACAACCCTCTCACCATCAGAATATTCCTCAATACTGTTTGCTGCTACACCCGTGAGGCACTCAGCACCCGACTGAACTGCCCCAAGAAACAGGTCTCTATCAAATATCCTTCTATCAAGTATCCATCCAACACCAGGATAAAGCACCGTGAATCCCTTTGATGGAGAATTGATTTCTGCACCCTTGAGTTCAACAGATACCCATCTATCTTTAATCCTCAGGATACCCTCAATGGATGCAGAAGAAAGTCCCTCAGCACAGTGAATATTCTCACCAGGGTATCTCTTTTTTTCTACTAAAAGAACAGAAAACCCTTCACCTGCAAGGAGTTTTGAGATGAAGGAGCCAGCAGGTCCACCACCTATAACAATAACATCATACCTTTTCAATCGCCTCCTCCGGACAAATCATCACACAAAGCCCACAATACTCTCCATCATTTTTGAACTCAATCTGGGGAGAAAAATATATAATACCCTGTGGGCATACACCTATGCACAATCCACACTGTGAACACCTTCCTGCATTAACCCTTAATGATTTTTTGCAGGATTTTTCCGAAGCCCTTTTTGACCTCTTTGAAACCATCTGGATTCCTTCCACCTCCCTCTGCAAGATGGGGTCTTCCACCACCCCCACCCTTCACATATTTAGAGATTGCCCTGAGAAGGTCTGGTGCCTTCACCCTATCAATCAATTTTTCTCCTGAAAAGGCAACAAGAAAGATGGAACCCTTCTCAGGAACTCCAAGTATTCCACAGGAACCAGGATTCTTCTGCCTCAATGTATCCGCAATCTTCCTCACAGCATCCTTACCGAGATTCACCTCCTCAACCATATACTTAATCCCTTCCATTTCTTCAAACGAATTCTGGAGTTTTACAATCATCTCCTTCACTATCTGTTGTTCAAGGGATTTTACATTTTTCTGTAATTCTTTAACTGTATTCTGAAGTTCCTGAACCCTATTTATGGGCTCTTTTGTCTTCAGTATCTCAGAGATTGTTGAAAGGGTATCATTCAGGTGGATAGCATCTTTTATGAATGCTTCTCCAGTAATTGCCTCAATCCTCCTGATGCCTGCAGCAATGCCCTTCTCGGAAACAATACGGAAGCCAAGGATACTTGCTGTATTATTTACATGGGTTCCACCACACAATTCCTTTGAAAAACCCTCAACCTCAATCACCCTCACTGTATCTCCATACTTCTCACCAAAGAACGCAATGGCACCAGAAGAAATTGCCTCCTCATAAGGCATAACCTTTGCAAAAACATTCCTTTCCTCTATTATAACCTGATTCACTATCTCATTTATACGTGCAATCTCCTCGTCATTCAATGGAGAAGGATGGGAAAAGTCAAACCTCAACCTGTCAGGTGCCACAAGTGAACCTTCCTGTTTCACATGCTCACCGAGTGCCATTCTCAATGCCCTGTGAAGGAGATGGGTGGCTGTATGATTCCTCATTATGTTCATCCTTCTTTTCTTATCCACACTAACAAAGACAGCCCCCTTCCTGATTTCTCCCTCCAGCCTCCCAATATGCACATGTCCCGTTTCGCCCTTCTGTGTATCCTTTACCTCTATCCTGAATCCATCACCCTCTATAACACCTGTATCACCAACCTGTCCCCCACTCTCTGCATAAAATGGGGTTTCCTCAAGTATCACCTCTATTCCATCATCTGTTTCCCTGTATGCAAGAATCTCTGTTTCCTGTTCCATAAGGTCATATCCCGTGAACCTGCTCTCTCCCTCCTTCAAAACAACCCAATCACCAGCATTCTTTGCCCTGAAAACAGACTTCTCCCTTGCCCTCTCCCTCTGCCTCTCCATCTCCCTTTCAAAACCCTCCCGGTCTATGCTGAAACCTCTTTCAGAGATTATATTCTCAACAAGGTCTGGAGGAAATCCATATGTATCGTAAAGGGTGAAGACCTTTGCGCCATCAAGAACCTTCTCATTTTTAATCTCTTCAAGATAGCCTTCAAGTATACTCAATCCCCTATCTATTGTCTTAAGGAATCTCTCCTCTTCTGCCTTAATAATCAAACTGACCCTGTTTATTGTCTCTTTCAGTTCTGGATACTGCCCTTTCATGATATCAACAACCGATGGAACCAGTCTGTAAAGAACAGGCTCATCAACCCCAAGTTTGTGCGCCTGAAGAAGTGCCCTTCTCAAAATCCTCCTCAGTATGTAGCCCCTACCTTCATTTGATGGATAGGCACCATCTGATATGGCAAAGGTGAGTGCCCTTATATGGTCAGAAATAATGTGGAGGGGCCTTCTGTGTTCCTGGTATTTAATCCCTATAATATCAGAGGCAGCCTGTATAATGGGCAAAAACAGGTCTGTCTCAAATATGTTCTTCTTAGCCTGCATTACCATTGCGAGCCTTTCAAGACCCATACCTGTGTCAACGCCTCGGTTCTCAAGGGGAAGTCTCTCATCCCCAACCTGATTGAATTGTGGGAAGACAAGATTCCATAGTTCTATAAACCTGTCACACTCCTCGTCAACAGGGGTGCAATCACCAAACTCCTCACCCATATCGTAATGAATCTCTGTATCAGGACCACAGGGACCACTACCACCAGCAGGTCCCCAGAAATTATCCTCAAGTTTAACAATTCTCTCAGGAGGAATACCGATGACATCCCTCCATATGGAGTAGGTCTCCTCATCCTCTGGATAAACAGAAATCATAAACTTCTCATCAGGTATCCCTAAAACATCTGTAAGGAATTCCCATGCCCACTCAATTGCCTCCCTCTTGAAATAATCACCAAAAGAGAAGTTCCCAAGCATCTCAAAGAATGTATCATGCCTTATTGTCTCACCCACCCTATCAATATCAGAGAGCCTTAAACACTTCTGGCAACTTGTTGCCCTTTTATAGGGAAGTTTCATCTCTCCCTTCCACAGGGGTTTGAACTGCACCATACCTGCGGAAGTGAAGAGAAGGGTGGGGTCTTTCTCAGGGATGAGTGAAGAGGAAGGGACCACTTTATGCCCCTTTTCTTTAAAAAATGAGAGGAATGTATCTCTCAATCGCTGGGAATCCCACATAGGATAAGAATATACAGGAGTTCCCTTTTGTCAATAAAGAGCAGCACCGGGAAACAAGGATTGCAAACCTGATTAAGCCAGAAAGCTTTTTAGAAATTGTCCCCCTGTCTGTGGATGAGGTTATTGGTTGATTAACTTATATCTGCTGTTCCCAAGAATATCTTTTTCTCTGTGATTCTTTTACTCCTCGCCTTTCACAATTCTCAATATTATAATCCACCATTTCGCCTGACGGTTGGCGGGTATCTGAAGTTCGGCTTTGAGAATTTTGGTGGAGCAAAGCGTAGCCGTATGTCCGCTGTTATCGGAAGTCGCCAAAGAACTTATCCTATTTCTTCTTTTATCCATAATTTTTCACCTTTTACCCAGTCAATAACTATTTGCTTATAATCGTCCTTTATTTTATATATGTAATCTCTTTCTGCATGACTCCAAGAACTTTCAATAATATCTTCCTTATTTAACGGCTTTCTTCTCATTTTCAGACCCGCTCGTGCTCCACCCATACTTCTTCCCGTTAACTTTTTATCAATTCCTTCGGAAGGTCTTCTTTTCGCAATTTCATTCATCAAGAAGGTTACCTGTTTCCTTGTTGCTGGCTCTTTATCAACCTGCACTAAAGCCGCCAAGAGTATCCGTTGATAAGGTGTTGCATCCTTTAAATATGAAAGAAGTTCGGCTTTTGTCCATGGCTCTTCTTCCCCCTCAGCAGCTTCTTTTTCCTCCTTTTCTTCAACTTGTTCCTCAACAGCTGTTGATTTGGTAGTAGCTATTTCCACTATTAGCCTCACTATATTTCCAATGTTTATACTTTCAATGGGTAGAAGAAGATTCTGAACTTTCTCTATTGCCTGTTTCTCTCCTATTACTGGCTCTAATTCTTCTTTTAGTGTTATAACTTCCATTAGGTCATCATAGAGAATTAAACGCATTCTATCTTTGTATTTGCTTCCTAATATTTGCTCAGGGAGTTATAATAATTTTGTGTAAAATAGAAAAAGGTGTATTATAATGAGAGATAAGAGATGGAAGGAGGAGATATGAGCAAGAGGATAGGAT
>JAGGTX010000229.1 GCA_021163525.1 Caldifarciminota bacterium | reverse complement strand
TGTTAAAACAACCCTCTCCTCTATCTCAGGGGGTGTGGGCTTAACCCTGACCTCCTGTCTTTTGCACCCTGTCCCCGATAAGTTCATAATCAAGGGAATCAACAATATAAGCCTCTTCAAAATCTCCCTCATTACATTCACCCCTGACCCAGACAATATTGTCAATTTCAGGTGCATCGTATTGTGTCCTTCCATAAAGCTCTCCTTCCTCTTCTCCATCTATAAGCACCTTAACAGTTTTTCCTATAAACTCCTGATTCTTCTCTCGTGAGATTTTACAAGAAAGTTTCATTAATTCAACCAGCCTTTTCTCCTTGATTTTATCAGGGAGGTCTTTTTTACTGTAAAGCGGTGTCTCCTCTTCATGATAGTATGGGAAAAGCCCTATCCTTTCAATCCTGTATGTATTCAGAAATTCAATCAACTCATTAAACTCTTTATCTGTTTCATCCGGTGAACCAACAATGAATGTGCTACGAATAAAGAAATCCCCTGCCTCCCTGATTTGCTCAACAATCCTTTCAACATCCTCTTTTCCGTATCCCCTCCTCATGCTTTTAAGGACCTTTGTTGATACATGCTGGAAAGGTATATCAATATATTTCACAATGTTTTCTTCCTCTTTAAGAACCTTCAACAATTCTGGATAGAATGTTGTTGGATAGAGATACATCACCCTTATCCATCCATTGAACACTCCATTGAGTTTCTGGAGTAATACATGGAGCATCTTCCTTCCATATATATCAACACCATACCTGGATGTATCCTGGGCAACAAGGATTATCTCCCTCACTTGTTCAGGAAGGGATTGAACCTCTTTTAATATTGTTTCCATTGGCTTTGACCTGTATCTCCCCTTTATATGCGGTATTGTGCAGAATGCACACCTGTGATTACATCCATCCGCAATCTTTATGTATCTGTAATGGGGAGGGGTAAAATGGGATACCTCTGAGGGATTGAAACCTATGATAAACCTCTCCCTTGATTTAACAATCTTCCCTTCTAAAAAGTCCGAAAACCTTGAAAATTCAGGTATTCTCAAAACACCTATTATATTCCTGTGCCTTATCAAATTTCTATCCACCCTCATGGGAAGGCAGCCTGTAACAATAATTTTTTTACCCATTTCAATATACTTATTTATGGTGTCAACAGAGGCTGCAACCGCTGGTATAATAAATGCACATGTGTTAACAACTATGAGTTCTGCCTCTTCAGGGTCTTTTTTGAATTCAAGGCCAGCCTTCTCCATCTCCCTGACAATGAACTCACTATCAGATATATTCTTTGGGCATCCAAGCACATCGACATAAAAACCCTTGAAAGTTTTCATACCTTAAATATTATGCAACTGTCATGTTTGTGCCAGTGAAGGATAATGTAAAAAAGAAAAGATTCCCGTTTATCACCATAATCATTATGGTTGTGAACATATGCTTATTTTTCCTTCTTGAACCTGATACGGGCTTGATGCTCATCCCTTCCTCTTTCAAGACACCTGGTATAAAACTTGTTTTTTCAACATTCACCTCCATGTTTCTGCATGGGTCAATCCTCCATCTTGCCGGTAATATGCTCTTTTTACTCATCTTTGGAATGGGTGTGGAGGAAAAGATCGGGCATACAGGTTTTCTGATGCTCTACCTGCTCAGTGGTATCTTTGCATCCCTCTTTTACACCGCATTCAATACAGAATCAAGCATACCCGTGCTCGGTTCAAGTGGAGCAATATCAGGGATTATGGGTGCATACACAATTTATTTTTTCAAAAAGAAAATTCTTGTAGTATTCCCACTTCCACCATTCAAGGCATGGATAGGTGTATGGATTTTCATTCTCCTATGGATAGGTCTCCAGTTCATGAACCTCCACAGTTCAGGCGTGGCTGTGCTTGCACATCTTGGTGGTTTTGCCTTTGGCCTTATATGCTCAGGTGCATTCAGAACTTAAACACATCCCTGTAATCCTTGCACCTCTTCAGCAACTTTCTGGCAAACCCAAACTGTTCATCATTCTCAAGCAATGCCCTGTATTTTCCCTTTATTCCCCATTTATTCTCAAAGAGTTGAATCCTCAGGTAATACTTTACCATCTTCTCTGCATCCTTCCATTCCTCATCAGTAAACTCAACATTATTCTTTTTTACATATGTTTTGAATTCATTCAGTATTTCATTATTCACATCCTTGAAGTCATTCTTGTGCTGTTTCATATAATGAACACTGAACTTGAAGAACAGGTTTTTATTCCTCATTTTTAAAACAATTTTTTCAAGTTTTGGATAGGGGATTATTGTGTCAGGGGTTATACCTCCACCACCATGAACAACCCTCTTCATCCTGAGGGTATAAAATGTCTTTGCAGTGTCCTTTGCAGAGAATGATTTATCTATTCCCCTACCCGAGGGTGTGTACCACAGGGCAGTTGTCAATTTCAATGCCCCATCAGAGAGTGGCCATATCTTCTGAACAGAGCCTTTACCAAATGTCTTCATCCCAACTATAAGCCCCCTGTCCCAATCCTGAATAGCACCACTCACAATCTCAGAGGCACTTGCACTCCCGCCATCAACAAGAACAACCAGTGGAAACTTTTCAAACCTGTTTCCATGAGAGGTCATGGTCTGTGAACTTCTCCTCCCTTTTGTGGAAACAACAATCTTACCCTTGTCAATAAACAGGGATGCAATCTCCACAGCCTGAACCAGAAGGCCACCAGGGTTTGACCTGAGGTCAAGCACTATACCCTTAACCCCCTGAGAGAGAAGGTCCTGTATTGCCTCTTTTGTTTCAGTATAGGCATTTCCACTGAAATCAGAGAGCCTTATATAGCCAACCCCATCAATATTCCCGTAATAGGGGACGGCGTTTATCCTTATAACATCCCTGATTATTGGAACATCAAAGGGCTCCTCCCCTTCCCTCTGAATTGTAAGAACACACTTTGTTCCTGGCTTACCCCTCATCCTCTTAACACCTTCATTTATGCTCATGTCCTTTGTATCTACACCATCTATTTTGACTATCACATCACCAGGAAGGATACCAGCCCTGTATGCAGGTGTTCCCTCTATTGGTGCAATAATGGTGATGTAATTACCCATCTTTGCTATCTGTATCCCCAGTCCACCAAACTCACCCTCTGTCTTCACCTGGAGTTCCCTGTATTCCTGTGCAGTAAGATAAACAGAATGGGGGTCAAGGTCTTTCAACATCCCCTTTATGGCATTCAGGTAAAGGGAATCTATGGATACAGACTTAACATAATTATCCCTGACTATCCTGGATATATCCTGGATTATCCTCATGTAGAGGAAGGGGGTTATGGTGGATGCAACAATACCGGTGAAAACAAAGACCAGAACAGCAATAAGCAATAACTTCTTTTTCATGTTTCCTCCCTTATTTTTAACATCTCCTCTATCCTTTCCCTGATCTTATCATGTATTTTTTCAACAGGAAGTGTCCCATTTATAACAAGAAATCTTTCTCTCTCCATATCAGCAATCTTCAGGTACATCTCCCTCACCCTCTTATGAAACTCCATTGCCTCTCCCTCAAGCCTGTCAAGGCTTCTCAGTCGTGAAAGCCCCACTTCAACGGGAAGGTCAAGGAGTATGGTAATATCTGGCAAAAGATTGAAGGCTGGAAGTTTTCTCAGTTCCATAATGGTCTCAAATGGAATCCTTCTACCTGCACCCTGATATGCAATGGTGGAATCAAAATATCTATCCGAGATAACTATATTCCCCTGTTCAAGGTTTGGCTTTATAACATATTCCAGATTGTTTGCCCTATCAGCAAGATACAAAAATAGCTCACACCATGGGGACAATTCACTCTTTTTATCAAGAAGAATCTCTCTAATCCTTTTACCAGACGAAGTCCCTCCAGGCTCTCTTGTCAGCACCACTGTGTATCCTTTTTTCTCAAGGAATTCTTTTAATTTATTAGCCTGGAGGGACTTACCCGAACCCTCAACACCTTCAAAGGTGATAAAAAGCCCTTTATTTATATTACTTCTCCTTCTTTTCCTTACCCTTGACTGCGTATTTCCTTATGAATTCCTCTGTCTTATCCCTTGCAACGGAATCAGGGAACTGAACCGGTGGAGATTTCATTAGATAACTGGATGGCTCAATCAGAGGACCTGCAAGCCCATTATCCATTGCAAGTTTCAGAAGCCTTATTGCATCAATAATCACACCAGCAGAGTTTGGTGAATCCCAGACTTCCAGTTTAAGTTCCATATTCAATGGAACATCACCAAAGGTCTTACCCTCTATCCTCATATAAGCCCACTTCCTGTCTGTGAGCCATGCAACATAATCAGATGGGCCAATGTGGATATTCTCCTCCCCTATATCATAAGGAAGGAGTGATGTTACTGCCTGTGTTTTTGAAATCTTTT
>JAGGTX010000101.1 GCA_021163525.1 Caldifarciminota bacterium | reverse complement strand
GATGAACTGAAAAAGATTGATGACTTCCTTATGAAGGGGAAGAAACTTGCACTGTTCATTAACCGTTATACCTTCTCTCCCCAGAACTTCTTCCTGAGACCCAACAGGTTCAAAGGGCTTGACTCACTGATTTCAAAATATGGGCTTAACATAGATAAAGGTATAGTGCTTGACACAAGGTGTGAAAGGATAATGCTTGTCCAGAACAGTGGTGGATTCAGGGTTGCTTCACCCGTTCTCTTCCCCCCATTTGTGATATGCACAAGGTATTTTGAGAAGTTAAGAGGCCCTGAAAGTGTGCTTTTCCCCATTGTATCTCCTGTTGGTGGTGATAGTGTTCAGGTGATGGCGCAATCTTCAAAAAAGTCCTGGCTTCTCAAAAAGGCGTGGTTCCTGAATCCATACGGTAAAGACCTTATTCCAGACAGGGAAACAGAGTTTAAGAGTTTCCCCCTTGCTGTGTACAAAAAGGGTATAAGGTCTGCATTCAGTGATTCAACAAACAAAGATGCCGCCATATTCCTCTGTGGCACTGCAAATCTCATATCAAAGGATGTTGGTGGGGTAACAGGCAAGGAGTTCTTCCTGAATACAATTGACTGGTTGATGGAGATGGAAGACCTGATCTCCATAAGGTCAAAACCACCACTTATAACACCTGTGAAGATAAAGACAAAGAGGGCATTTGTTACATTCAGACTCTTTGAGATAATCTTCCCCATTCTCTGTGTTCTTGGTTATGGATATATAAGATGGAGGAGGAGGAGAAATGGATAAAAAGGCAGCAAAAATCATCGGGATTTCAACTGGTACTATTGTCCTTCTTCTGCTCATTGCAATTGGATTGATGTTTGGAAGAAAGGGGAGGGTTGGTAAGTTCCCCCTTAAAGGATGGGAGATTGTGAAGGTAAAGTATGATGACCTTATCTATGAAAAAAAGGATGGAACATGGTATCTTACATCCCCTCATCTCTACAGGGTTGACTCAACAAAGATGCAGGAGAAGTTGAATAGATTGAAAGACTTCAGAATAGGAGAGTTCATTGACAGAGGTAACCTTGGTGACTACGGGCTCGATAAGGAGCACAGGAGTAAACTTGTTGCATACATCAAAAAGGGTGACAGCCTGATCTTCTACCTTGGTAAGAATGGTCCTGTTTCTTTAAGTTTTTATCTCACCATGGATACTGTGAATGTGTATCTTGGTTATGGTTTCCGTACGCCTCTATTTCCGAAGAATGAACAGGTTTTACTTGATAAAAAGGTCTATGAATTCACCTCTGTTGATTCTATGAAGGTTTATAAAAATGATAAACTCCTGAAGAGGTACAGGGATACAACATACACAAAGGAACTGAGCGATTTCCTTCCCCGTTTGAAGGCATACGAAATCCTGTGGGATATAAAGGACATAAAACCTGTCTATACAGTAAAGGTTTATACGCCAATGGGTGAGTTTGAAGACAGGATTGCACCTGATACAAAGAACAAGAACGATTACATTGTTTTGAGGGACAGTGTTGGCTTGAGAATACCTGGTTTCAGGATAAAGAGATACCTCAATCCTCCAGATTCACGGAAAATCCGAACTGTGGATTAAAAATGGTGAGGGTGGAGTCTGTCTCCACCCCACCGTATATCTTTAATCCATAAAACCTTGAAAAGGCATAGATTCCATATTGGTTTGTTTTTCTCTTTATGTTGAGGCCTGCAGACCCGTTTCCATTGAGAAAGTAGAACATACCAATCCCCTCAATCTTCCAATGTGTATTCCCTTCTGTAATAAATGAGATTTTAATGTATCTTGTATTCAATGCACCTGAAAGGGTGGGTTTTCTTTTCTCCATGTTGTAGCCTGCTTCAATGGAAAGATTGGCAGACTTATACCCTATTGAGGGAGTAGGGGAAAAAACCGCGTATATTGACTTATGTTCACTTAATAGATACAAAGGCGCAATATAAAAGTTGTTTTCTCTATCGGCGTAGAGGTGGACAAGCATGACAGGTGCCCTGACGGGGATGACTGAATATACAAATGAGGATGTATCATTCAAACCCAGTATGAACCAGGGGGTTGATACCCAGAACAATTTTTTATAGGTGGAGATAGATAGACCCCCAAATCTGGTTGCAATGGAAATTCCCCTTGAAGTGTCAGAATAGAGGGCACTCATCTGGAGTGTGTTGTTTCTGTATGATAAAACCACTTTGAAATAAGATGTATCAGAGATAGCCTGATAACCCCCATCAAAAATGATAGGACCATACCTTCTCTTCAGGTATCCACCCATGGATTTCCTTTCACCATTGGAAAATTCAAAACCACTGAGATAATCATCCCCATGGAATTGATTTATAAAGGAGTGTTTTTCAGGTGAGAAAAGGCCTCTTGTGGTGCAATAAACAGTGTCAGGGAAGAGTGATCTTTGATTCCCAGTATAGATAATCCCCATATAATGGTTTCCGTCATT
This sequence comes from Caldifarciminota bacterium, assembly GCA_021163525.1. Classification (GTDB taxonomy): domain Bacteria; phylum Hydrothermota; class UBA3072; order UBA3072; family B12-G15; genus B12-G15. The sequence goes on along the minus strand of JAGGTX010000101.1, from coordinate 2,804 downwards.
GAAAAAACCATCTGCTGAGTAGAATGGGACATCAATCCATGGAACCTGGATTTGAAGAAGTTTCATTGCAAGGAAAATCACTGGATACATTCCACCACCCCCTTCAATATCTTTTTCAGGAATCTTCTGGATGAATATAGAGGCGTGAGTTTTATTTCAATTGTGTATTCCCCAGGAGGAACATACTTACCGTGCCTATCTGTGCCATCCCAGACAATGTAGTGTTTACCTGGTTTGAGATAATGGGACCAGAAAAGTCTCTTAACAAGTTTTCCATCCTTTCCAAGAATGTTTATCCTTGCCCTGCACGGCTGGGTGGTGAAGTAGTATATGGTTGTTCCATTGCCAGGTTTGAACCTTGATGGCCTTATATCCCTGAGCCATCCATCAACCCCAACCCAGAAGTACTGCACACTCCATGAGTCAAGCACAAACACCTGGCCAAATCTTCTCCATATGGTTATGCCTCTGGGATAGAGAAATTCACCATCACCCTTCCCTTTATGGCCAAAGGAGGTCAGATAGTTAAGTTCGGGGTCAAATATGTGGATACAATGATTTTTGCTGTCCGTTATATAAACCTGTCCGTAGAAGTCTGTTGCTATGTATTCAAACCTTGCACTATCAAGCCCCATTTCCGTGTACTCCACACTCCTTATGGGTGTTCCATATGTGGTTAGAAGGTTTATCCTCTGCTTGCCATTGTCTATCACATACAGATAGTCCTTTTTAAGCCTGTAGAACCTGTCCTTAGAGGAACGGGCAAAGACACCTGTTGGTCTCACAAGCCCTTTTATCTCCCTGAGGTATTTACCTGTGGTGTCAAAAACCTGAACCCTGTTGTTCAGCCTGTCCGTTACAAAAATTTCTCCTTCATCTGTTTCACTCACCTGCACAGGGTCGTTGAAGTATCCTTCAAGTATCCCGAATTTTCCAATGGACTTTTTATATAAAAGTTTTTCACCATCAAAGAGCAATTTCACCACCCTGTTGTTGTTTCTATCAACAACAAAGACATTCCCGGAAAGGTCTCCGGTGATACCACAGGGATTCCACAGGGCACTGTCCCTGACACCTGAATACCCATACATTCCCAGACCTGTGAATCCTATGTTGTATATTATCTGGTCATTACCACTGTTCACAGCAAAGACAGTGAGTTCATCATCGTCTGCAAATGTCTCTGGATTGTCAAGGAATGGAAACTTCACTGCCCAGATGCCCTCTGTTCTTGATACTACAAGCTTAATGCCAGTGAGAAGTGCAAGATAAGAGGGTGTGCCTCTGTGTATCCCCATTGTATGACCAAAGGGTGGATAGACAAGGGATGTCTGCTCAAGGGTTATCAGAAGAAGGAGCACGGGACTCTAAAATAAATGAGATTATGCTCAGGATTATTCCAATTGTAACTGAACTGTCTGCAACATTGAAGGTTGCAAACCTGTATCCTCCAAGACCAACATCAATAAAATCTGTTACTGCATGGAATATGAACCTGTCTATCAGGTTGCCAACTGCACCACCTATTATCAAGGACAGGGAGACCAGAAAGAGCGTTTCATGGGACTTGTAAAAGAGGTAGCACACAAAGACAAAGGCAATGAGGGTCAATATCAATGAGACAGTTGGACCTCCAACATTTATTCCGAAAACAGCATTGGGGTTCATTCTATGGATGAACCTGAGGAAATTACCCCATACCCTGACAACCCCTCCATACTCTATATTCATTCTTACAAGGTGTTTTGTTGTCTGGTCAAGGATTATAATAAAAAGGGATATAAAGAGAAGAAGGTATTTTTTCTTGCCTTTCATGAGGCTTCCATCTGTTCAGAGCACTCCCTACAGTATCTTGCATATGGGATTGCCTCAAGCCTCTCCCTTGAAATCTTCTTCCCGCAGTTCTCACATACTCCGAATGTTCCCTCATTGATTTTTGTCAGGGCGAGGTCTATCTCCCTGAGTGTCTCAACAAGGTTGTCAAGCACAATACTAAGGCTCTCTTTGGAACTCTCGTCCGTTCCCAGTTCAGCCATGTGGTATGGATGGGTGTTTTCTTCAACACCAACATTTGAACTGGACTCTTCAAAGGTCTCGTCAAGGAGTTTTATCTTTTCAACAATGGATTTTCTCTTTTCCCTCAAAAGTTTCTCAAAGTGTCTCAGGTCAGTTATCTTCAAAGTCACCCTCCTTGATTACGGTTACACATTTCTCACAGAGGGTGGGGTGTTCTTCATTTTTCCCCACACTCTCTGAGAATACCCAGCACCTCTCACACTTCTGGCCTGATGCCTTCACAACCCTGTAACTCCCATACTGCCCCTTCAATGTAAACTCACCATCCCCCACATCCCCAATCTCAACCTGTGAGACAATGAAAATTTCAGGGAGATATAGTGAGTATTTTTCAAGGAGTTCCCTGTTTCCATCCACAATCAGCCTTGCCTCAAGGGAGTTGCCAATCAGGTCAGCCCTTCTTGCCTCCTCCATCACCTTCTGCATCTCCTCCCTGATGAGAAGAATCTCCTCAAACTCCCTGAGGAAGTTTTCTTCATCCTCTGATAGTTGTTCATATTCTGGTATGTCTTCAAGGAAAACACTCTCCTCTTTCTTTCCAGGAAGATTGAGGTATGCCTCCTCTGTTGTGAAGGTTAGAACAGGTGAAAACAGGACAACTAGTTCCTTCAGGATTCTGTAAATCACTGTCTGTGCTGCTCTCCTTCCATGGGAATTTTTGCCCCATGTGTAGAGCCTGTCCTTCAATATGTCAAGATAGAATGAAGAGAGTTCAACAACAATGAAGT
>JAGGTX010000180.1 GCA_021163525.1 Caldifarciminota bacterium | reverse complement strand
ATGGCTCAATGGTGATACCACCCTTCCCATTGAGAAGGTTGGGCCAATACCTGTAACACTGATGAACAGTGATTTGAAATCCCTTGTTGACACCCTGAGGGTTGGTGAAATTTCAAAACCTATTCTGGAAGGTAATACAATGAATATTATCAGAATAACAGAGAAAAAACAGGGTGGAATACCGCCACTGAAAGAGATACAGGACAAAATTTATAATCTTCTCTTTTCAAAAAGGCTTGATGAGGAATACAGAAAACTTGTAGAGGAGGCCTCAGAGAAGGTGTTCTTTGTTTACCTCAAATGAGGCTTGACCTTTTCCTTAAAAAAACAGGGCTCGTAAAAAGACGCACTATTGCCCAGAATTTAATCAGGGGTGGTCTTATTACACTCAATGGTAAGTCAACAAAATCAGGGAAAGAGGTCAAGGTGGGTGATATTATAGGAATAAAGGGTGAATGCTACATTGTTAAAGAAATACCCCATGGAAATGTGAAAAAAAACGACAGGGAAAGATATGTGGAGAGGTTGAATGATTGCGATCACACTGGGTGACCCTGGTGGCATTGGCCCGGAGATTGTTTTGAAGGCACTGAATCAAGAAAAAGGTGATTTTGTGCTTATTGGCAATATTCACTCTCTCAAAGAGGCTTCAAAAAATTGCTCAATACCCATTCCTGATGTGGATATAATTCATATTGATGGTGAATATATATGGGGTAAGGTGGGTGCAGATAATGGGAGGATTGCCTATGAATCCCTTATCACCGCGATAGACCTTGCCCTTGAAGGCAGGGTTGAGGGCATAGTCACTGCCCCCCTTTCCAAAGAATCCCTACATCTTGCAGGATATAATTATCCTGGACAGACAGAGATACTCGCAGAGAAAACAGATGCTCGGGATTATGGAATGCTGATGGTCTCAGATGATTTCAGGATGCTTCTTCTCACAACCCACATCCCCCTTTCACAGGTGCCACAATCAATCACAGAGGAACTTATTATCAGAAAAGTCAGTCTATTAAATAAAACCCTGAGAAACATTTTCAGGATAGAGAAACCCAGGATACTCCTCCTTGGAATTAATCCTCATGCAGGAGAAGGTGGTTTAATGGGAAATGAGGAGAAGGAGAAGATATTGCCAGCCATTGAGAAGCTGAGAAAGGAAGGAATTGCGGTTGATGGGCCTGTACCACCTGATACCTTTTTTATGGAGAAGGGGTTTGATGCCTATGTGGCCATGTATCACGACCAGGGTATGATACCCTTCAAGCTTCTCTTCTTTCATTCAGGGGTGAACATGACAATAGGCCTTCCCTTTGTAAGAACCTCCCCTGACCATGGCACTGCATTTGATATTGCAGGTAGATGCATTGCTGACCATAGAAGCATGCTTGCAGCAATTAAACTTTGCAAGAGATTATGCTCCTCCTGATTCTCTCCTTCTCTCCTGAATTCAACAACTACCTCTATTATCAAAATATTACCCATGTCTATGAAAAATACGAGGATTTTATTGTAAGAAACCTGTATATAGGCAATGTTTATCTTGGAACGGATACAATAATTGGGGGTGGCAGAGGAGCAGATATACTTTTTATAAATGCATACAGACAGACCATTTCAACTACCTTCAGTGAGAATCTGAGGAAGCATCTGTCATCAATGGAGGGTATAATACCCGATATTGAACTTCCAATAAAACTTCCAGGTGCATTGAAACAGATAATAGGAGAAGGTGGAACAATAAAGGTTTCAGGTTATCAAACAGTCTCACTTGATGTAACCCGGAAGGTTCAGGAAGGGGTTATAAATGGTAGTTTTCTTGATATAAAACCTGATGAAGACCTGAATATTACCATTAATGGGATTGTGGGGCAGAAGATCCATGTTGATGTTAACTACAACGTTAAGAGCCTTGATGAATCACAGAATAAGGTCAGGGTTTATTACAAGAGTAATGACGAGGATGACATAATCCAGAACATCAACCTCGGTGATACAGATAAGAAGGGAAGGTTTGGAATAACAATGAGTGGAGTGATAGGAAATACCAATTTCAACATGCAGGTGACAAGGGTGAAATCACTTCCCGAGGAGAAAACCAGTGAGTTTTCCTCCCAGATTGAATCCCTGACTGTGTTTGATTGTGATTATGTGAAGGACAGGTTTTACTACATCCCCATGGGTATGAATGATTCACTTGTGCTTCTCAGGGTCTATTATCAGATGCCATATTCAGTTACAACAATACCTGTAAGGACTTTTAAGGTGGATGGCTCAACGGGTGATGTTGCAAACTTTGAGTTGAAAGAGGAAGGTGAGGAAGGTGATTACAGAATTAGATATTTTCAATATTACTATGGTCTTCAGAGACCCTTCCTTGAGATTGAGAACCCACCTGAGCCTGGAAGGATGATAGCGATTTATTATATAACAAAAGACATCACCACAGGGGAATTTGACACTGTTGGTTATCTTGCAGAGGACCCATCTGATACTTCAAGTTTGCTACTTATAAGAGCATCAAACCCAACACCAGAGGATACAACATGGTATCTCATGATGAGGAATGTTTACTCCTTCCCCACATCCGGCCAGGGTATCACTGATTTCAGTGTGGATATTTACAGGGTTGTTCCAGGTGGAGATCCGGTGAATTTTGATGAGAACACCAACACACAATACATAAAGATACTTGGGCTTGATCAGGATACTGTTCCCGGTATAGATGCTGAAAAATTCGTTGATTTTCAGAATGGATACATATTCTTTCCCTATGCCTATCCATTTTTAATACCAGACCTTGCACCTGATACAGTTCCTGCAATTTACAGGAAGTTGTACCCTGAAAACGATGAGAAGAACAAGTACTTTCTTGTGATTAAATATAAAGCCCCCCTCACAAGGTTTACCATAGGTGGTGGAATGAAAATTGTTGAAAACTCAGAGGTGATTATAATTGAAGGAGATACACTGAAGAGAGACATTGACTACACAATAGATTATGCAACTGGAGAGGTTAAAATAAAGGACCCGAAGAGGTTTCCACCGGATGCAAAGGTTTCTTATATTTATCAGGTTATGCCCTTTGGAGGATTGACCTTTTCTCAGGATTACTTAACAAAACTTGAAACAAAGACAAGGATAAACAACAGAACCTTCCTCAACACATCCATTGATTTTAATGCCTCTTCTGTATCAGAATTTTATCCAAGGCTTGGTTCAGAACCAGCCAATTTTCTCCTTGGAAAGGCATCATTCAAAACAGGTATGGACCTTGACCTTTTGCTTCCCCTGATTTCCCGTGTGCCAATAATCGGGAGTGAAAAGACACCCGTTTTTAATCTTTCGGGGAATGTATCCCTTTCAATACCCAATCCATCCTCAAAGGGGAAGGGATATGTTGATGATATGGAGAACACCACAAGGAGCGAACCATTTGGGAATACAATCAGGGAGTGGTCTTTTTCAAGCACACCTGATGGAGAAAATGAATATCTACTTGGTGAGATACACTGGTGGAGTGTGAACCTTATGGAGAGTGATATATTCCCATCCATATCCGGTGAAAATGAGAATATCGGTGCACTGACACTCTATTTTGTCCCAAGGGATAATGACCCCAATTCATGGGGAGGTATAATATACTCTTTTGGTAGCACTGCAAAGGATATGTCAAAAGACCAGGCAATAGAGATGTGGGTAAAGGCAGATTCAGGGGTTCTTCACATTGACATTGGTTCTGATATTTCTGAAGATGCCCCAAGACTGAATGCAGATGGTGAGGTAATTCCTGCCAATGGCATTATGGATAATGAAGATGTGAACAGGTCGGGTAGGCTTGAAACAGGAGAGGATGTTGGGCTTGATGGTGTGGCATACCCCGATTCCCTCTATTATGATGGTGGAAAGGATGCAGGTGACGATGGGAATGACGATTACATTTCAGAGTCACCAGAAACCTTTGAGGATACACTGAAAATGAATGGGACAGAGGGAAACAAAAGAATTGATACAGAGGATATAAACTTTGATGATATTTTTAATCTCAACAACAACTACTATTCATTCCGCATCAACCTGAAGGATGACAGATATGTGGTTGCTAATGGTAAGAACGGATGGAAAAAAATAAGGATACTCCTTAAGGACAGCAATATTGAAAGGATAGTGGGAAGCCCTTCCTGGACAAGCATCAGATATGTAAGGGTCTGGATAAATGGTGTGTCTGGTCCAACAAGGATAATGGTAACAAAATGGGGTGTAGTTGGGAGTGTCTGGAGGAATGACGGGATTGAGGCATCTGCTGGTGATTCAGTCCGGGCATTTGAGAGTTTTATAATAGGGTACAGAAGCGCAAATGAGGACTCGCAGTATACATCCCCTGTTGAAAGGGAGAGAACTTCATTTGGAGGATATAGGGACGAAAAATCCCTTGAAATCTATACAGACAGCCTGATGCCAGGACATATTGCATGGGCTGGTGAATACTTTGACCGGCCAAAGGATTTCAGAAACTATCAAAAACTGGTTTTCTTTTCCAGAAGGGAAACCAGCAGGGATGTGAGAATAATTTTCAGATTTGGCACAGACACATTGAACTACTATGAGTTTGAGAAGACGATCACCACAAACAGATGGGATACAATCACCCTTGACCTATCGGAGTTTACAGGATTAAAGATAGGAGGAAGTGCACCCGAAGGTTATTCTGTTAAAGGGAATCCAACATTGAAGCAGGTATATTTTATCCGACTTGGCGTGGAGAATGTGGATACAATCCCACTAACAGGCTCTGTTTTGTTTGATGATATTTATCTTTCAGACCCGGTGAGAAAACCAGACATCAAGTACTCTTACAGGGTGGATGGTAATCTGGGAGAGAACATCACATACTCTGTAAATGAGTCTTATCAGGGTGAGTTCTATAAGGGGAGTAAATCTGCGCTCAGGAATCCAGGGGAGAACAGAATCCAGAATAGAACATACAATGTGAATGTAAATCTTTCAAGACTAACAGGTGGGCTGTTTAAACTCCCGGTTAAATATAATCTTTCAATAAACAGGAATATTCCTTATTATTACAGGAATTCTGATATTCCCCTCCCTGACTCATTGAGGGAAAAGGAATCCATATTGGAGCGTTCTGAGAGCGGGACCTTCAGTTTGAGCCCTGCTGGAAAGATTTCTCATCCTGTGTTCAGGTCAATACTATCAGGCCTGAACCTCAGTGGTAGCGTGAGAAGAAAAAGGTCATACAGACCCTATCTTTTGGCTGATACACTCATATCAACATCTATATCAGGTGGATACAATCCAAAGATACCCCGGTGGAAACTCTTATTTTTCTCACCCCTTCCCGGAAGAATCTCACTCTCTGGAAGGTATAACTTTTCAACAGAAAACAAGTATCAGTACAACAATACAGACTCTATTTTTGTTAAACAGGATATTAAGGATATAAAGAAACTTGAAGGAACATTCAGCACATCCTTCAACCCTCTCAGTTTTTTGAGTGTTGATTACACAAGGAAGATGAGGTATGACAGGACTGTGCCATTTGACATGCGTTTGGGATGGCTTAACTTCAATTCTGAAAACCTGTCTGCCCAGGTGAATCTCTCTATATTCAGGATTGATAGGGCATCTTTCAAGTATGCCACTGCTTATTCAGAGAACAAGGATTATCAATTCTCAACCGGTTTTGGTGATTCTGTGAGGGTGAGAAAGGCGGGTGTAACAAGGGAGATTTCCACCGGACATAATATAACAATTGACAGGTTTATGAAAAAATTACCCATAATCAACCTACTGACAAAGAACTGGTCTCCATTGAACCTGAGGCTTTCCCATTCTGTTTCCAATATTTATAGCTATTTATCGGGTTCACCCGATTACAGGTTCAGATTTGGATACGACATTTATATCCCGGACGACCTTGTTTTCATGCCAAGCCAGACAGATGGGGGGAAGAAGAGGTTGCAGGGTTCTGCATCAACGGGGTTCAGCATATGGAAGGTTTCAGCAAGTATCAGTGCCTCAAGGACAGAGGAGTATCCAATCGGGAATACAGCAACCCAGCAGTTCATAAAGATGACACTACCACAGGTCAATCTGAAAACCTCAGCCCTTGGGGATATACTTAGAAAAACAGGGTTTATCAAGACGGCAAACCTTAACCTTTCCTTAACAAGGGATACAACATCTACATTCTTCCTCAACGACACCACCAGGAAAAAGTTTACCTCATCGCTCAGAACATCCCCCTCTCTTGACCTGACATTGAAGAACAACATGAGGTTGAACATCAAGGGGAATTTAAATCAAATGAAGACAATTGATGTTCAGGGGAACACAGAGATTATCACCTCATCAAGGGACTGGAATGTGAATTTTTCCACAGGTTACAGTATATCTCCAAGGCCAAACATCAGGCTCCCATTCATGAAGAGGAAAATGAGTTTAAAGAGTGCACTCAACCTGAGGTTATCAGGAACATTGAAAGGGAGGAGGGATGAGGTTATAAATATAAGCACAAACCAGATAGATGTGAGAACAGATTACATAGATGGAGAGCTCAGCCTTTCAGGAACATACAACCTATCAAAGAGCATGGACATTACACTCGGCTCAAAATACACAAGGCATATAAACAGGAAACTGGATACAGACAGAAGGCATAGTTTCGGAATGAACATCTCTGCAAAGTTGAAATTTTAACCAGACATTTATAATGGTCATTTGACAAGAATTCTGTGTAAGTAATATGCAGGTCAGGCACCCTGTAAGTATTCAGTCAGGTTTGAGGGAAAAGGAAAGGCACAGGAGGAAATATAACAGGTTTCTTGCCCATGTTATTCATCAAATAGCCTATGACAATGTTAGGAAGAATGCCATGTATTATGTGGTTCGTCTCCTCTATTACAGGTTATTAGCATATAAAAACCTCATCTTCTTTAATGCCGCATAGGATTATTGACAAAACCTAAATCCCTGAAAAAAGTCCACCTGTAAAAAATTGGGTGTCAATCCAGCCTTTAATAGGCGAATAATAATGTGAAACATTTGCATAAAAACAAATAATGGTTGTCCAGATGAATATATATGCAAACAGTTTACATATATTCCAAAAATGTGGTAATGTTTGAATGGGTTGGGTAGGAAGGAGTTGGCCAAAATTGGTGGCAAGAAAAAGACCAAAGTGAGGTGATTAAGATGAATATCAGAGAACTTCAAAGTAAATTGGAAGAAAGAACATAAGAAAGGATTCTCAGTCTTTAATAACTCTATTTTTGTTAGCAGATCCAAGTCCAAGAAGTTTTATCCAGACGTCCAAAAGAAAGGGAATTGTTAGAAACAGAGGCACTGCATTTCGCATCAGAGATAAAGCCTTAATTGAACTTTACAAAAACCGTAGGAAACCTGTGTGAAATGAATAAAATATTGGGGAAAGCAATGAAATATAGATGCCATTGGCACTGATATTAATCCGTTGGCTCGTCTAATTGCAAAGGTCAAGACCACAGTAATATCCTTGGAATTATTAGATACCTACTTAAAAGATTTTAATCAATCCAGATGTATTATCAATAATGGTTCAAAAAGTTGTCTTGAAAGTGTAGATATTGTATTAACATCACCACCGTATGGTGATTCAAGAACAACAGTTGCGTTTTTGATGTTATTTCCTAAGCAAATGGTTGTGAATCGCTTCGTCCAAACTTCATTCTGTGAATTTAGTATATAAAAAGTGTGTGGAAAGGGGATAAATTGGGAAAAGGTGGGAATATGCTGTATTCTGATTATCTTATTAGGTGTTCATTTATCAACCAGAAGGATGCTGGCCATGATGGTCTATCGTGTTCTTAATGGCACCAAAAGAAGATATCAAAACTCCCACAACTCTTCTGCCTTTTTTCTGAATTTTCTATTTAATTCCTCCTCATCAATGGATGTGTGCTTTCCATCTTCAATCAGGATTTTCCCATTCACTATGGTATGGGCAGTCTGGTGGCAGTAACCTGAAAAAACAATTGCTGCAACAGGGTCTGAATGTGCGCCAGCATACTGGATGTGGGATATGTCAAATATGGCAAGGTCAGCTGCCTTTCCCTCCTCTACGGAGCCTGTTTCTGGAAAACCAAGAAGTTCTGCACCATTCCTTGTTCCAAGAAGGAGTGCTTCTCTCGCTGTAAGCCCCTTTTCCCCATACCTGACCCTCTGGAGGAGCATTGCATTCCTCACCTCTCCGAGCATATCTGATGAGTCATTTGAAGCAGAGCCATCAACCCCGAGCCCCACCTTTATACCCATATCTATCATCTCCCTTATCCTTGCTATGCCTGAGCCGAGCCTCATGTTGGAGGTGGGACAATGTGCTATCCCCGTTCCTGTATCTTTTAAAAGTTTCAGTTCTTCATCATTCAACCATATCCCGTGTGCAAAGAATACATCCTCTCCAATCCAATCAAGTTCTTCCATAAGGGCAAGGGGCCTTTTCCCATATCTCTCCGCACAGTATCTTTCCTCATCCCGGGTCTCTGCAAGGTGTGTGTGAATTCTCACCCCTTTATCCCTTGCAAGTTTTGCTGTCTCCCGCATACCATCTTCCTCAACAGAGAATGGGCTGCATGGAGCAAGGATAACCCTTTTCATGGAGAATGGTTCTGGGTTGTGGTATTTATCAATCACCCTTTCCATGTCCCTTATAACATCATCAACATTTTGAACAACCTCATCAGGGGGAAGTCCTCCATTGCTCCTTCCCCTTGTCATGGCTCCCCTTGCTGGCGCAAATCTTATACCTGTCTCTTCTGCTGCCTCAAACTGTATACCCATCAGGTCTCCATTGAACCCGGAAGGGTAAAGATAGTGGTGGTCTGTTGTTAAAGTGCAACCCGTTTTCAGTAGTTCAAGTGTGGCGAGTTTTGTGGAGAGATAAACGGCCTCCTGGTCCATCTTCGCCCAGATTGGATAAAGAAAGGTGAGCCACTCAAAGAGTTTTGCATCCTGAACAGGTCTCAGGTTTCTTGTGAGGGTCTGGTAAAAATGGTGATGCGTGTTCACCAGTCCAGGAATCACAAGACAATCAGAGCAGTCTATAACCTTTGCATCTTTTACCTCTATGTTCTTTGAAATACTTTTTATGATATTCCCTTCAATCAGTATGTCATAACCTGAAAGTTCATCAAGGTTCCTGTTGAATGTGGCTATTTTCAGGCAGTTTTTAAGCAGTATCATAAAAGACCCACCTTCCTGTTGAAGTCCTCAATAAGTCTGTCTATCTCGTCCACCTGGGAGTGAATCCTGGCCCAGTATTCCTTCCATCTATACCACTGGTCGTTCAGTTCAGAGAGTTCCTTCCCCTGCTGTTCTATCCAGGTGTAGTACTTCAGGTTGTGGATACGCCGTTTTTCATAGTAATCAGGTTCAAGGATGTAATCTATCCCTATGGTCTGTAATCTTTCATAGTCCCTTGCGGCATCCTCCTTTGTATATTTGCCGAATTTTTCCTCAAGTTCTTTAAGCCTTGAGCCATACAGTTCCATTGAATCTGTGAACACGGTGAAGACAATATCCTTCTCTGTGAGTTCGTAGTACTTTGCAAACTTAATGGCACCTATCACATTCCCGATGGATGAAATACCAAGGAGGTCAAGATTGTTAACGGTTTTCTCTGGAACCCCCTGCACTACAAGATAATCTCTTCCAGCAGGTTCGTTGAAGAGCCTTATCATCCTGATTGCATCATTGTCATCAATTCCTATCACCATATCGGTATTCCTCACATTGTGTATCCATGGAACATGTTTATCTCCAATACCCTCTATTCTGTGTCCACCATAGCCATTCAGGAGAAGTGTTGGGCACTGGACTGCCTCACCCACTGCAATCTTTGAATGGGGATAAATCACCTTCAGGTAATCGCCGCAACCAAGTGTTCCTGATGAGCCAGATGAGAGCACAACACCTGAAAATTCCTCATCCTCCTTCATCTCAATCTCAAGCACCTCCTCAATGGCCTTCCCAGTAACATAATAGTGCCAGAGGTGGTTTCCAAACTGGTCAAACTGATTGAAGATGATAATATCATCCCTTGTTTTCCTGAGTTCCCAGCATTTGTCAAAGACCTCCTTCACATTGCTTTCACACCCTGGAGTTGCAATAACCTCCCCTGCTATGTTTGAAAGCCATTCAAACCTCTCTCTTGACATCTCCTCTGGTAAAATAGCAACAGATTCACACGCAAGGAGGGCCGCAATGTATGCACCACCTCTGCAGTAATTTCCAGTTGATGGCCAGACCGCCTTGTGCCTTGTAGGGTCAAACTGGCCTGTAACAAGGGATGGCGCAAGGCATGCAAAGGTTGCTCCAACCTTGTGTGAGCCTGTTGGAAACCATTTCCCCACAAGTGCAATAATTCTGGGTTTCACTCCTGTAAGGGAAGAGGGAAGTTCCATGTAATTTACACCATTAAAGCCTCCTCCATAAGGCACAGGTTCGTTCTTCCATGTAACCCTGAACAGGTTCCTTGGATGCACATCCCATAGCCCTATATTTTTTAGTTCTTCCTTTATTTTCTCTGGTATAAGGGAAGGGTCTCTCATCTGCTTGAATGTGGGAATAATAATGTTTCTTTCCCTGCACCTTTTGATTGTCCTTTCAAGGTTCTCTCTTTTTATGGTAAGGTCTATCATATGCCACCATCCTTTCTTACAAGTTTGTAATCTTTCAATCCAAACTCCCTGATTATATCATCAAGGCATGATGCCCTGACAACAACATAAATATTCTCAAAGGAAGTAAGAGCATCCCTGAATATACTGGAAAATCCCTTATCCTCAAGTTCAAGGGGGCCTATCTCATCAATAAAGAAATACTTCTTCTTTTCTTCAATGGCCTTTTTGTAAATCCTTCTTGCAAATGCCATACCCTGTGGCAGGAAGTAAAACCTTCCCAATTTGTACAGGTGCCCATTCGTGGTTTCTGTAAGTGCAAATTCTGTTTTCTCACCAGTGTTCAAATCCTTTATCCAGTATCCCTTGAACTGGTTATTTACAATGAATTTGGGGAGGGAGAATCCCCCTCCCCCCTGCCTCTTGTGGATTTGCTCAAGTAGGGTTGTTTTACCGGTATTAACCCCACCTGTGATTATGAAGACCATTTAAAGGTTTTAATATGCTCAAGGAAGAGATTACAGGTCTCCTGGTCAATATTGCAAAGCCTGACCTCTTCTACATGTCTGCAGTCCTGAAGTGTCTTTATGGCTTCGTCAAGGATAACCCATGTTCCTTCCCTCTTTGGATAGCCAAAGATACCTGTTGATATTGCCGGGATGGATAAACTCTTGAGTTCCTTTTTATCTGCAAGTAGGATTGCACTTCTTACAGCAGAGCGGAGTTTTTCTTCCTCATTCCCTTCACCCCAGATTGGACCAACCGTGTGTATTACATATTTTGCGGGAAGTTTTCCACCTGTTGTAATAACAGCATTCCCAACTTCAACTGGTGCAAGTTTGCTGCTCTCTTCCTGGATTATCTGTCCTCCCCTTCTCACTATAGCACCTGCAACACCGCCGCCATGACTGAGGTATTTATTCGCTGGATTCACAATGGCATCCACTTCCTCGAGGGTTATGTCTCCATGGACAATCCTTATCAACCTGTTGTTGAGTTTCTTCTCAAAGAGTACCCTGTTCATTTTCACTTATTCTCTATGATGTAAACCTTTTTCATCACAACATTCTCAATGGGTCT
>JAGGTX010000080.1 GCA_021163525.1 Caldifarciminota bacterium | reverse complement strand
CTCCATAGAATAGGGCATAAGGTGTGCCTCTATGAGTTTTTCAGGGAAAGGGCAGAAAAAATCAGAAAAGAGAGGGAGAATAAGGAGTTTCTCCCCGGCCATTTTATACCTGAACAAATAAGAATAACATCCGATATAGAGGAGGCTGTAAAATTTGGAGATTTTCTTGTGATTGCCCAGCCATCCCATACAATATCTGCTATAACAGGCCACATGAAGCCCTATGTAGGTGATGATCATTTAATTGTAAGCCTTTCAAAGGGGATTGAGCCTGAAACCCTGAGAAGGGTGTCTGAAATCATTGAGGATAACATACCTTCCCAGAGAGACAGGGTGGTTGCACTTTCAGGACCAAGTATTGCAAGGGAGGTTGTTAAGGGTGTTCCAACAACCCTTGTGGCATCTTCAAAACATATAAACCTTGCACGGAGGGTTCAGTACAATTTTTCAAGCAAACTCATCAGGATTTATACATCCAGGGATATTGTTGGTGTTGAACTGGGTGGTTCACTCAAGAATGTTTATGCAATTGCAGCAGGGATACTGGATGGACTCGGGCTTGGTATGAATGCAAAGGCGGCCCTTCTGACAAGGGCAATTGCAGAGATGAAGAGACTGGGCATGGCAATGGGAGGAAGGCCTGCCACCTTTTCAGGACTATCTGGAACTGGGGACCTGATTGTTACTGCATTCAGTGAGCAGTCAAGGAATCATCATGTTGGAAGAGAACTTGGTAAGGGAAGAAAACTTGATGACATTCTTTCAGAGATGGTTGAGGTTGCAGAGGGTGTGAACACAACAAGGTCTGCTGTGAAACTGGGTGAAAAATACCATGTTGAATTACCAATTGCCCGTGAGGTGTACCATGTATTGTTTAATGGTAAATCTCCACAATCCTCAATAGAGGATTTAATGACAAGAAAATTAAAGGAAGAGGACTGATGGACAAATTATTTTATACAATTGATGAGGTATCAAAGATGCTGGATCTTCCAAAGAGCACAATAAGATACTGGGAGAAAAAGTTCAGAAAACTCACACCTGTAAGAACGCAGGGGAACAGAAGGCTTTACAGAAAACAGGATATTGAACTCCTGAAGAGGATTAAATTCTATGTGCATGTCCAGGGATACTCCCTTGAATATGCGGGGAAACTCATTGAGAATAAGGTGAAGGGTGAAACCATTGACCTTCTGAAGGAATTACTGGAACTCAAAAGGATTCTGGAGGAATGATGGAGATAAAAACAGCATTGATAAGTGTGTCAGATAAACAGGGCATTGAGGAACTTGCCAGGTTCCTTGAGGAGAGGGATGTGGAGATACTATCCACAGGAGGGACTTATAAATTCTTAAAAGAAAAAGGGATTAAGAAAATACTGAATGTTCCAGAATATACAGGGAGCGAGGAGATACTAAATGGAAGGGTTAAGACACTCCACCCTGCAATATTTGCCGGGATTCTTGCAAGCAGGGAGAGTAATGAACATATGCTTGAGTTGAAGAAGAAGGGTATTCTTCCCATAGACCTTGTTGTTGTGAACCTGTATCCATTCAAAGATGGGCTTATCAGGAATCTGAACCATGATGAGATGATTGAATTGATAGATGTTGGTGGTGTGAGTTTGATAAGGGCTGCCGCAAAGAATTACATCTCCTGCACTGTGCTCACGAGCCCTTCTGATTACAGGCAGTTTATGGATGAACTTTCCTCAACAGGTAAGATTTCCATTACAACGAGGGCAGAGTTAGCAGTTAAGGCATTTTCATTAACATCAGAGTACGATTCAATGATTGCTGGGTATCTCAAGGAGACATCCGGTAAAATAGGGGAGTTTGAACTTCCAGAGATTTTCACCATGGACCTGAAAAAGGAGATGGAACTCAGGTATGGTGAGAATCCCCATCAGCAGGGCGCCATTTACAGGTGGAAGGATGATAAACTGTCATTGCTTGATGCAGAGATTCTCCATGGAAAGAAGATGTCTTATAACAACTATATGGATGTGGATACTGCACTCAATGTGGTGCTTGAGTTCAACATACCAGCCTGTTGCATTGTGAAGCATGCAAACCCATGTGGAGTTGGCACAGGTGAGAATGTGAATGAGGCATTCAACAGGGCATACACAACAGACCCCATATCTGCCTTTGGTGGTATTATAGCATTCAACAGGCCTGTGGACTTCATTACTGCCAATGATATAAGTTCCTCCTTCTTTGAGGTGATTATTGCGCCTGATTTTCACGATGATGCCCTTTCTGTTTTGAAGAAGAAGAAAAATTTAAGATTGCTGAAACTACCCGTTGGAGAATTCAATCCATACCCATATCACAACCTTTTGAGGGTGAGGGGAGGACTCCTTGTTCAGGAGTCTGATTGGGTTGTGGAGGATCCAACAAAGTGGGAGGTTGTGAGTGACAGACAGCCCACTGATATGGAGATGGAGGCAATGATTTTTGCCTGGAAGGTTGTTAAATGGGTGAAGTCCAACGGAATTGTTCTTGCAACAAGGGAGATGACCATAGGCATAGGTGCTGGACAGGCCTCAAGGGTGGGTTCTGTTGAAATTGCAATAAAGAATGCCCATAATCAGGGTAAATATACAGGTGG
>JAGGTX010000082.1 GCA_021163525.1 Caldifarciminota bacterium | reverse complement strand
GGGGACCCGAAGATTGGTAGAGAGGCCGCTGAAGAGAGCAGAGAGGATATAAAGGCTGCCATTGGGGATGCAAACATGGTCTTCATTGTTGCAGGTATGGGTGGCGGTACAGGAACAGGTGCATCCCCTGTTGTAGCTTCTCTGGCAAGGGAGATGGGTGTTCTCACTGTTGCGGTCGTGACAAAACCTGCTACATTTGAGGGTAGAAACAGAATGAGGATAGCAGAAGAGGGTATTGCTGAACTGAGCAGGGTAGCGGACACGATCGTTATAATACCGAATGACAAGATTATGGCAGTGAAGAATATACCACTTGCAAAGGCACTTGGTGGTATTACAGCGGAAATACCGGCAAAGGCTGTTCAGGGTATGGCAGAGATGCTTATAAAGGAAGGGTTGATTAACCTTGACTTTGAGGACCTGAAAAAAATCATGTCCAACAGTGGAAGGGCCCTTCTTGGTGTGGGAATTGGTGAGGGCGAGAATAAGGCGGTTGATGCAATCCAGGAGGCCCTGAACTGCCCATTCCTTGAAGACTTTGAGTTTGGTCAGGCAAAGAAGGTGCTTCTGAACCTTACCATTGATGGTGAAACATTCACAAATGAGGAGTTGAATGAAATAATGGAGTATGTGCACACAGCCCTTGGTGACAACATTGAACTGGTCTTTGGTGTGGTTGTTGACAACAACATTAAGGATAGTGCAAAGGTCACACTGATTGCAACAGGTATAGAGAATAGGGAAGTAAAGATGGATACCCTATACATATCCCAGGGATTCAGGCATTTTCCGCAAGTGGAGAACAAAGAGATTATTAAAAGGGATGACCTTGAGATACCAACCTTTCTCAGGAGGCAATCAGACTGAGGAGGGTATATGGTTCCAGAACATATAAGGAAAGAGGTTGAGAGGTTAAGGAAAGAGATAGGTTATCACGACTATAGGTACTATGTGCTCAATGACCCCGTTATAAGTGATTATGAGTATGATATGCTTGTAAAGAAACTCAAGGAACTTGAAGAGAAGTATCCAGAACTTATTACACCCGATTCCCCGACCAGAAGGATTGGTGATGCAATTACGGGTGAATTTCCAACTGTTGAACACACGATACCCATGCTCTCGCTTGACAACACATACAGCGAAGAAGAGGTGAGGGAGTTTGATAGAAAGGTCAAGAGATTGCTGAAGACAGATGAGGAAATTGAGTATGCAGTTGAACTCAAGATAGATGGTGTTGCAGTGAGCCTGGAATACAGGGATGGAAAATTTTACAGGGGTTCAACAAGGGGTAATGGACACATTGGTGATGAGATTACCAATAATCTGAGGGCAATAAAAACAGTCCCTCTAAGGCTCCTCACAGAGGAAGAGAAATTTATGAACATTGAGGTGAGGGGAGAGGTTTACATGCCAAGGAAGGCATTTGAGGAGTTGAACAAAGAGAGGGAAAAAAGAGGTGAACCCCTCTTTGCAAATCCAAGGAATGCGGCAGCGGGAACCCTTAAGAATCTTGACCCAAAGGTTGTTGCAGAGAGAAAACTTGATATATTCATCCATACAATACCAGAACCACCACATGGTTTGAGAACACATGCCTCCTCAATTGAAAAGATGAGGGAGATAGGATTCAAGGTTACTCCTTTTCTCAGGGTTGTCAAAGGTATAGAGGCCATTTTCTCCATAATTGAGGAGTGGAACGAGAAGAAAAAGGGACTTGATTTTGACATTGATGGAATGGTTATAAAGGTGAATGACTTTACACTTCAGAGGAATCTCGGAGAGACCGAGAAGGCGCCAAGATGGGCAATTGCATACAAGTTTCCTGCTGAACAGGCAGTAACAAAACTTGTAAAGATTGAGTTGAGTGTTGGTAGGACAGGGGTTGTGACACCTGTTGCAATACTTGAACCTGTTTTTATTTCAGGAACAACCGTATCAAGGGCAACCCTCCACAATGAGGACGAAATAAGGAGAAAGGACATAAGGGTTGGGGATTATGTGGTTGTTGAAAAGGGTGGAGAGATTATACCAAAGGTTGTTAAGGTTGTGAAGGACAGGAGAACGGGTAAAGAGAAGGAATTTGTATTTCCTGATACCTGCCCTGTTTGTGGTGCAAAACTTATCAGGGAGGAAGGTGAGGCAGCCTGGAGATGTATAAATGTCACATGCCCTGCACAGATTAAGGGTAGAATACTACACTATGGAAGCAGAAATGCAATGAACATAGAAGGGCTTGGTGATGTGCTCGTGGATATGCTGGTTGAGAGAGGGCTTGTGAAGGATTATGGAGATCTCTATTACCTGAAAAAGGAAGATATATCATCACTTGAAAGGATGGGAGAAAAATCAGCAGAAAATCTTTTGCAGGAGATTGAGGCAAGTAAAAAGAGGGAACTTGAAAGGTTGATATTCGGTCTTGGCATCAGGCATATAGGTATTCACGCAGCAAGGATTCTTGCAAACAGATACCATTCAATTGACCGATTGAAGGAGGCTTCATTTGAGGAACTTGCAGGGATTAAGGGTATTGGTCCAATCAGTGCAAGGAGCATAAAGCAATTTTTTGAGCAGGAGGGTAATCTCAGGGTGCTTGAAAAGTTGAGGAAGGCAGGGGTCAGAATGGAGGAGGAG
>JAGGTX010000053.1 GCA_021163525.1 Caldifarciminota bacterium | reverse complement strand
TAACGGATTTACAAACATCCTCTATCAATCGCATATTATGAGAACTTAAAAGTATTGTTTTGCCATCCATTTCAGCCTTTTCCCTGATTAAATTCTTAAGTTCATATGTAGATTCAACATCAAGCCCAAGTGTAGGTTCATCCAGAAGTAGGATGTCTGTATTCTTTATAAATGCACAGGCAACTGCAAGTTTCTGCTGCATCCCACGAGAAAGAAACCTTGCTTGAACATTCCTTTTCTCGCTTAGGTTAAAAAACTCAATAATATTTTCAATGCTTTCCTTTGTATAGTTTATATCAAGCCCCTGCAATCCTGCAAAAAATTCAAGATTTTCCTTTACAGTCATCCTCCAGTATATATTTCTATTCCCTTCTAAAACAGCTGATATGTTTTTAAGTGCAAATGATGGATGCCTCAATGCATCAACACCCTTTACATAGATTTTCCCGGAAGTAGGATAAATAAGTGAACATATACACTTTATAGTGGTGGTTTTTCCTGCGCCATTCGGTCCCAATAAACCTACAATTTCACCCTTTTTTATAGAAAAACTTATGCCAGAAAGAGCCTCAGTCTCTTTTCTATTTGAACGATAAATCTTTCTGAGACCTTCTACCTCTAACAAAGCTTTATTCATAAAAAGTAGAATTTATTTTATATCTCCCTAAGCTTTCAGATTTATTTTTTAATCTTTTTATTCCTTTCATGTTCTCATTATACAAAATTTTCTCCTTCCGTCAATGGTTTTTTCGGCACAGTCTGAAAGAGATCATGCACATGGTGGGACACATAGAAGATTATCACTTATTCCCTCTTGAACTCGTTTTATCCATTTTAATTAGCAAATCATTTCGCATAAGATTCTGCGGACATACGAAGTTCGACTCTGCTGAATTTTAAGTGAGTAAAACATGACCTTATGAGAGCTGGTATGCTATGGGAATTGGTTTCATACCCCATCGGAGGTTTGATACTCACTGAAGAGTTCAAAAAATTGTCTGAATTGACTAAAAAAGTTTTAAAGTTTTTTTACTGGCATTCAAAAAATATAGAGCATCTTCGGGTGTATTCACCTTTTTTGCTCCTTTAGTGATGAGAAAATTGTTACCAATTGCTTCTGTACATAAGGCTTCAGGAGAAACAACAAACAATGGAACACCCATTTTTATTGCCGATTCAGCAGCATTTATTGTGCCTCCGGTTCTTTTATTAGAATAAATAACAACAACTGCTTCAGATAACCCAACAACAAGTTTATTTCTTTGCATAGCCCTGGCAACACTCCATTGAGAAGATGGATGGAACTGGGAAACAAATAAGGCATTGCTCAAATCATGATGAATATTCAATTCTGCCCTTATCCGGATTTGTTCAATACCATATGGAAGAACAACTATGGTTTTACCACCAACATTAACACAACCAGAATGAGCCATTGTATCTACGCCTTTCGCATATCCCGACACCACGGCAAAGCCCATTCTGGCCAGCTCTCCGGCAAAACTCCCTGCCATTCTCAATACCTCCGGGGGAGCATTCCTTGCACCGATTATTGCTATTCCTCTCTTTTGAAGAATTTTAACATTACCACGGAGAAAAAGCAATGGTGGCGCTTTAGCCTTTAATCTATTAATCAAAAGTGGTGGATAAGTATCATCGTATAAACTAACTATATTTACGCCAGCTGCCTTTAATTTTTCCAATCTTTGTTTACTTTTTAAGAATTCACTGTCGTCTTTTAATTCCGGATAAAGCCTTGTTAAAACCTCATGGTCTCTTTTGTAATTCCAGGTTAAGTGTAATTTTTCTTTCAATGAACTGTTCTCCATTAAATAGAAGAATATTTCCCTGTAATATTCTATTTCTTTACTCATTTTTTCGTGTCCTGGTAATAGCAAGGACATATACATTATCAACCTGTGCATCATTGTATAACAGTTCGGTTATCACCTCCAGCGTGGCACCTGAATCAAATATATCATCCAGGAGTAATACTTTTCTCCCCTTATACCTTAAATCAGAAACTTCAAAGGCATCTTTTAAGATATTTCTGCGTAACTCTTTATCGTGAAAATTCTTTATTTGAGGTGTATCTTTAACCTTTACAATATACTCAACGTCCGCAGGTATTTTCAGTAATCTACCGACTTCATTAACTATTTCAAAAACTGGCTGGAATTCCCTATCATAATTAGAGGGAGGAACAGGTAAAATTACACTTATATAGGGTAACACATAACGAGTTTTCAAAAACTTTACAATTATCCTTGAAAGTTTTGCAATATATCTTTTCTTTCCCTGATATTTAATTTGATAAATCAGTTCCCCTAAATAGGTTCTTTTAACCCCGGACTTATTTATACACTTTGAGTGGGAATCCAGCGCCCATCCGGCCTTCCATTTACCTTCAATCCATTCGGGGCTTATTCTTCTCCAGAACATAGTATTAAAATACAATAAAATAAAGAAGTGTCAAACATCATCAATAAACCCAACCCTCTTAGCTCTAAAAAACTTACCCTTTTTTATGAAGTTTAAAATGTTCCTGGTTGTTATTTTTTTTATCCCCTTCCTTTCACTCCATATTTTTAATCTTTTGGCAATCATATAGATGTCTCCGCCTGCAACCATTTGTTCAGAGAGTTTTTTCATGTTTATGTTTCCCTTTAACCCAAACTTATTAAGGTAATACCTCCAAAGTTCTTTTCTTATAGAGGGAGAAGGAATGGGAAAGTGGATAATGTAGTCTATCCTCCTCTCAAGTGCAGGGTCTATGGATTCAGAAAAGTTTGTTGTCATAACAAGTATCCCATTATAATCTTCAAGCAGGGTTAAAAATGTATCCACAAATGTTACTTCATGGTGATGGTCAAGGTCTGCCCGGTTTGAGACAATGGCATCTATTTCATCAAGTTGTAAGAAATACCCTTTTTCCTGTGCCTTATTCAAAACATACCTTAATCGTGCCTCTGACGCACCATAATAATGATGCAATAAATCAGGTAACCTAACTTTTACAAATGGAAGCTTCAAATCATATGCAATCCTTTTACCTGCCATACTTTTCCCTGTTCCTGGAGGACCGTAAAAAAGGCCAATGGCAGATTCTATCTCATTTCTAATTGCTTTTTTTACTATAAACTCAAAATTGCCCAGTTCCTCCTGAACCTCATCGTCAAGAAACAATGT
>JAGGTX010000211.1 GCA_021163525.1 Caldifarciminota bacterium | reverse complement strand
TTCCTATCGGGAAGTATTGAACGACTATTCCAATGGAATGTTCATAAAACCTTGTATTTTCCACAGTTTCGCCATCCTTATTCCTGTCCTCTGTTTTCCACCATCCCATAAACTTCGGCACAATTTTGAAACGATCGGATAGTTCATACTCAATGCCAATATTATATCCATATTTCTCACCCAGGTCCCACCCAGATTTTTCCCATTCAACCGATTCTCCTTGCTCATTTTTTACTTCTATGTATCTCACTTTTCCTCTATGCTCATACCATATTGAAGAACATTCACCTATTTTACCTATAAGGTCAATATGTGTTAGAAAGGCAACCCTCATGGATTTGGCTCCACTCCCAATACCGTGAACAACAAGGGTATTATCCGCTGAATCAAATTTATACCCTGCCCCAAGGGAGATGGCCTCAAATCTGGGTGGTTTTTTTAGTATTTTGTAAACCCCATAAACCCAGATATCACCAAATCCAAAGGAATGAAAAGATTTAGTTTTTTTGAACCAGGAACCATCGTTTTTTTTCTTCCAGACCTCTTTTGCAATATCTTTGTCCCAGTAGGTCAAAAGAAAACCCCCGGAAAATCTGCTGGTTATACCAAATTGAGTCCTGTAGGATGATTTCAGGATTTTAGCATGCCATCCTGGTGGCATCGCAACCATTTCTGGGGTCTCTGTGGGAGATTCATTCCAGTATGCCTTGTTGGCAGAGATGTAGTAGGTTGTGGAGTGGAGCCAGACCTTACCCCTTTCTACTCCAAGTGGACACCCGACAACCGGATCACCAGCAAACAGATTGACTGGAAGAACAAAAGCCAGAACGAAACAGAACACCAACAGCTTCTTAAACATCTTCACCTCCTTTTGGTTTGTTTGTTGGTTCTAACAAAATTAGGACATCCGAACTTTAAAGGCAAAAAAATATCACAACTTATCATAAGTATCCTACATGCTCCATCATGTTCCCCACCCTCCATTATATGATCAGAAAGAGCATATCCTGGAGAATCTTCAATACATCTATTTAAGTTATCCAAAACCTTCTCATCCAAGTTAGGCATACCTAATTTTTATAAAAATATTTAATTTGTCAAGGGGTTGTCTAAAATTTGTAAAAGGTGGAGATTAAAGGGCATAATTAAACCCCTGAGGCCTTTGAATGTATCTACAAATAACCCAGTTCCTTCAGTTTTCTTCTTATCTCCTCTTTTTCTTCTTCAGGGATATCCTGATAGGACTGTTGTTCCTGAGCACCTTTCCTCAAGAGGAATATTATGAGGCTTTCCACATCCTTCCATCCTCCAGACCTTGCTACTGCTTCAAGTTTTGTGTAAAGGGAATCTGGAATATCAATCTTCATCTTACCTCCTCTGTCTCTCTTTTTGTTCAGCTGACTGAGAATTTGATTCCTTTTATGTTCATTTGATACACCCTGAGGCCTCCATATCAGAAGGTCTCTCAATTCCCAGTTCCTCCAGTATGGAAGTGGCAATATCAATTATGGAGAAACTGTTGTTTTTTTTCAGTTCTTTCCCGGTCCACAGTATAAATGCATCTTCAAGTGTATGCATGCCCTTTATACTGGACTTACCAAAAAGTTCTTTTCTGTTGGTGCCCTCTTTAATATCTATCCCTTCAATCGGCTCAAGTATTATATCAGGTGCCTCATCAAGGAATGGACCGCTGTACAGTTCTTCTTTCAGCCATACCTTCTTTATTATTCCATTGTCAACGAGTTCTTCCAGAATATCCACAACCTCATTCCTCACCCTGCTGTAATCACCCTGTGGAATTGAGCCCATCTCTTCCCTTCCCCTTAGATTTAAATAAATCCTTCCAGGAATGAGGGAATAGGCAGTCGTTGATGGGTCCATCTCGTTCAGGGATTTGGGGTTTTCAACCTTAAACTTCAATAGTCCCTTCCGGGAGAGATAAGGGTTAACATAGAACTCCTTTTCAATGGAACAAAACCCATGGTCAGAAAGAAGGAGAACATCTGCATCATCGGGTATGTATTCAAAAATCCCTTTTATACAATGGTCAAGTTCCTGATAAAATGAGCGTATTTTTTCATGTTCATGGATGTAGAAGTGATTCACCCTATCCGTCTCCATAATGTGGAGCATGAACAGGTCCCATTCCTGACCAATAAATGTTTTAACAGCATTTTTCCTTCCTTCAAGGGCATTATGAACCTGTTTCCAGAAGGCAGATTCATCCTTTAAGGCAAGGGAAGGGTCAACATCAATGATGTATCCAATGTATTCAAGTTTCTGTGCAATCTCCGGTGGATGGACTGCGGAATGGAGTTTTGTGGATAGAAAACCAGAAACCATGATTCCATTCACCTTCCTTGGCGGGGTTGTCATGGGAACATTGAAGCAGATGGTTCTCTTTCCTGCATCTGATACGATTTCAAAAAGGGTTTTTGCCCTGAGATTTTTCCCTGTTGGTAGATAGAGTGTGAAAGGGGAAGGCCTTCTGTCAATAAAGCCAAAAATCCCATGGGCACCAGGATTTTTACCCGTCATGAAACTTGCCCACGCCACTGATGAGATTGTGGGAAGGACAGAGTTGTATCGCCTGAACCCTTTATCTGTTATAAGAGATTTGAAGAAGGGCATAACACCCATTTCTATCAGGGAGGTGAGAAGAGAGTATGGGACTCCATCAATACTAAGAATGAAAAGTCTTTTCATTAAATATATCCCAGGTCTTCAAGCCTCTTCTTTATAATCTCCTCTTCCTCCTCTGTATAGACATCCTCATCAGTAGGTTCTATATATCCCCTCTCTATCAGCTTGTTGATAATCTTTTTAACAGACTCCTCAACGGTCTCCTTATCTGTTTCACATACCACCTCAGGATTTTCAGGTGGTTCATATGGGTCATCAATCCCTGTGAAATTTTTGATCTCTCCGGCAAGTGCCTTTTTGTACATCCCCTTCACATCCCTTTCAATGCACTTTTCAACAGGGCATGATGCATACACTTCCACAAAGTCTTTCAATAGTTCCCTTGCCTCCTGCCTTATCTCCCTGTAAGGTGATATCGCAGCAGTGATTACAACCACGCCATTCCTCTTAAGAAGATAGGCAACATGGTATATCCTTCTTATATTTTCATCCCTGTCTTCCTTTGAGAAGCCAAGACCCCTTGATATATGTTCCCTCACAACATCACCGTCAAGCACCTCAACCCTGAATCCCCTTTTGATCAGTTCGTCTTTTAGCCTTTGAGCAAGTGTTGATTTTCCTGAACTTGGAAGACCAGTAAACCATACAACAAACCCCTCATTCCTGTTCATTCTCTACCTCCCTTATTACACTTTTGCCCATGAATTTCCCTTCAGGTTCAATACCGTAAACATCAAAGAGTGTGCCAGCCACATCTGTTATGTGTAGTCCTTTTCTTTCACCGTTCTTCTCATGAGGAGAAAGTATGAAGATGCCGTGTTGAGCATGGTTTGCATCATCTGGACCTGTATCGTTTTCAAAGGTGTATATGCTTTCAAATCCAAGTGAACCAACTGCCCTCCAGTACAGGTCACCAAATATAACAATAAGGTCAGGTGGAATGCCCTTTACTTCAGGATATATATCTTCGGGTCTGTAAGCCCTTGTATTCATGGGATTTCCATTGTGGTCAGGGATTCCCTCTATCTTTTCTATGAGTTCATTCCTCACCTTTTCGTAGTCTTCTTCTAAAACCCTGCCATTTGGTTCCCTTCCCTTAACATTGATGAAAACCCTTGAATAGTATCCTCCCTCTGCCCATGCTGTCGTATTCTCCCAGTCAATTTCAGCATCCTTTAATTTATAAATTCCTTCAGGATGGGACTTTAATCTTAAGTATCCTTCATCCATAAGAAACCTGTTTATTACAATTCCACCTTCCATTCTTTTTGCCCCATGGTCAGATACCACCATTATCATTGTATCATCACCAGCAACATCAATGAGTTCTCCAATGTAACTGTCTATCATCTTATAGTATTCAATCCCTGTATCTTCAAAAGGATTTCCTGGTTCATACTTCCTGTGTTCCTTATCAAAGAATTTCCAGAACCCATGATGAAGCCTATCAACACCCATCTCCACGACAAAGAAAAAGTCCCAATCCCTTGTCTCCATCATGTACTTTGCCACCTCCATTCTCTGCTTACCAAGTTTGAATATCTCATCCCTCAACCACATTTTGTCATTGGTTCTGAAGTTCCTAACATCAAAGAGATACTCTCCAAATCTTCCAAGAATTTCACCCTTTAAATCCTCTGGATAGGTGAAGTTAGAGTCAACACCCGGGGTTAGAAAACAGGTGATGAGTTCACCATTTATGGGCTTCGGGGGATAGGATGGGGGGAAACCTATAACAATGGATTTTTTGTCTTTCAGATAATCCCATACGGGTTTCTCTCTTAACATGAGCGATGTTGCAAAGGAGAGCCCATCATAAGAGTAATCTTTCCTGTTTCTGAAACCATAAATACCAAGTGTTCCTGGAAGTTTTCCCGTCATCATTGAGGCCCATGCAGGAATCGTGATGGGCGGTATTGTGCTTTCAAGCCTTCCCCAGATTCCTTCCTTTCTCAGACCGGAGAGATGTGGTAACTGGTCAGCCCATTTATCAAAAACCAGGCTGGGTTCTGCACAATCAAGACCAATAACAAGTACCCTTTTATTCATAGAACTATATTAAGCAAGTTTTCCGTTTCGTCAACAACAAATCACCATTTCACTTTATAAGAAATAACTATTTGATTATCAGAAGATTAACCTTTAATAACTATAAATCCAAGTAGCCACATATATTTCAGAGTTTCTGTGGTCATAAACCATTGCCATTCCTGAATTTTTTTACACTTTTCCTCTTGACAAATTGATAAAACTTGTTTAAAATAAGCAAAATTAAACAAGGAGGTTTAGATGAACAAGAAGCAGTTGGTTGAACACATTGCAAAAGAGGCAGGGCTCAGTAAGAAGCAGGCACAGAAGGCAGTTGAGGCAATGCTTGGTGGTATCACCAGGGCACTCAAGAAGGGTGACAAGGTGACCTTCGTTGGTTTTGGAACATTCATGGTGAGGAAGAGAAAGGCCAGGAAGGCAAGGAATCCAAGGGATCCATCCCAGATCATCAAGGTGCCTGCAAGGAAGGTTCCTGTTTTCAAGCCTGGAACCGGGCTGAAGAACATTGTAAAGTAAGGATGAACTGGAGTAGGGGGCGTTAAGCCCCCTTTTTTATGGAGGTGATAAATGGGAATGCTATTTGGAATAGTTGCGCTCTCTGTTGTGGTTGAAAGGTCTCTTGAGCAGATAAGCGATTTCATTCCCAGAAAAAGGAGAAAAAAGGTTATGTGGTTTCTTTGCACAGGGGTTTCTCTTATAATCACCTTTTTCGGAAAAATTGGAATATTCTCAAAACTTGGTGTGTTCACAAATCTTGGTGTAGGGACTACAAATAACCCCTATTCTATACT